>JANNKI010000083.1:0-7606 GCA_031396225.1 bacterium
TGCGGGCCCCGGTGTGTATCGCAGCAACCCCTCGCGATCGCCGGGAAGCGCCAGTCCCGGATCTGCGATAGCGCGCAAGTCGAGAGCCGAGACGAGCCCGTGGTGTTCTGCACCACGGTCGCCTCGATCACCTCGCCCGAGGCGGCCACGGTCATGGCCACCACCAGCTTGCCGCGCATGGACGGGTCACGCTTGAGTTCATTCCCATAGCAGTACTGGATGCCCGCCGCGTAACGCTGGATCACCGCGAGCAGCGAGGCGTTGCTGCGATACACACCGGGGCCCGCACCGCTGCCGGTCCCGACGCCGCTGCCATGGCCGCCGCCCGAGCCGCCGCCCGAACCTCCGCCCGAGCCCGGACCGTAGCCCGAGCCCACGCCAGAGCCGACGCCGGAGCCGATGCCGCCACCCGAACCCGAACCCGCGCCCGGGCCGCTGCCCGTGCCCCAGCCCGGCCCCGCGGCCAGGTCGCCGATCGAGACCAGCGAGCCCGTGACGGCCGAGCCGCCCAGGTCACCGCCAGCGCCCCGGCCAACGCCGGCCGAGGCGAGCGTCGCGCTCACCGCGTCCAGGTCGCCCGCTCCGCGCGCGTTGCGGATGCCGCGAGAGCGGCCCCCGCGCGAGACGCTGCCGCCCGTGGCGGTGCTCGTCATGCCGAGCGACGCGTTGAGTCCGGCCAGCGCGCTCTTCAGTGACGACGACGTGCTCGCGAGCTGCGCTCCCACCTCGGCCTGCGCTCGCGCACGCCCAGCCGCGCCGCCGCCCGTGGGCAGGGCACTCATGGACTCGACACGGCGGTTGCCGGCCGGTGCCCCCGGTGCGGGCATGGGCTTGTGCGAGGGCTCGGCCTTGCCGCCGCCGCCGCCGCCACCCCCTCCACCGCCGCCGGGGTCCGCGCTGCCGGCGCGCACGCGGTCACCCGCCGGGAGCACCGGCGGGGGCGCGGCCTTCCTGGGCTCGAGGATAAGCCTCGCGAAGCGCTGTTCGAGCTGGTCCACCTGCGTGACGGGGTTCGGGGGCGGGGCCGGCATCAGGCGCACCGCGACCACCAGCAACACCGCGGCGATGGTGCAGCTCTTCCAGCAGCGCATGAGCAGCGCGTCGTTCGGGTCGAACAGCGGACGGCGATAGGCGGCTGCCGTGGTCATTCCCATGGTCATGCCTTCTTGAGGACGGCGAGTGCGATGTCCGGGAAGCCGTTTCGATCCAGCGTGTACATGACCTTCTGCAGAACGCGGAACTCCACGTCGGTGTCGCCCTGGATGGTGGCGAGCCGCACGCTCGTCTCGGTGTTGCCCTTTCGGCGGTCCAGGTCGTCCATCTGCGCGCGAGCCTCGGTGAGCCGGGTCGCGAGCCCGGCGATCATCAGCTCATCGCTCGCGGCCGTCTCGCGCACCGAAGCGACCTGCTCGCCGGCGATCATGATCGCGTCGTGATCGATGGCCACGACCACCGACGTGCGCATGTCGGCGTCGGCCGTCGAACGGGGCAGCGTCACGCCCGGGGGCGGCACGTGATCTCTCCGCCGGTGACGTAGCTCTTGAGCACGAAGAACAGCAGCGTCGTCAGGATGTCCATCATGGACGTGAGCGTGAGCCCGCCGTCTCCCGTGTAGCGCTCCATGAGTCCGGCCCTGCGCTTGCGGTGTCGGCGCATGTCAGACCTCCTCCGAGGACGAACCCTCGAGTGCGGCGTTGTTGAGGCCCGCGGCGCGCGCCGCATCCATGAGTGTGACGATCTCCTGGTAGTGCGTGCGCGAGTCCGCCACGATCCGCACCTCGGTGGTGCCAGGGTGGGTCGCGGCGAGCGCGCGAAGGACGTGGGTGAGCTGCTCCATGGTGGCCGAATCCGGCGGTGCCGTACCGGCTCTGCGGGGCAGCACACGGGGTTCCACGCCCTGGCCTTCGACGACGTAGGCGTGCTTCCGCACGTGCACGGCCAGGTCCAGCGGTGGAGTCGTGGGCGCGGCCGCGGCCGCCGAGGCGTCGGCGTCCCGCGGCAGGCTGGTCTCGATGACCTTCACTTCCAGGAACACCGCCGACAGCAGCAGCATCGGGATCAGTGCGATGATGATATTCATGAGCGGCATGAGCTTCAGGTCAGTCCTGACCGTGAGGTCCTTCCGCCGACGCCGGCCGCGAGCCGTCATGGCTCAGACCGCTCCCGCCTGGGGACCGAACGCTGCACGCGCCGGGTTCTGGCCGGGGGCCGCCGCGCGGGCCGGCATGGCGACCACCTGGCCGCGCGCCGCGGGTGAGGCGAGGATGGCGCGCGTCAGTCGGATGCCGCTCTCCTCGACCTGTTCGGCGATCCCCTCGACGAGGCCCACGAGGAAGCCCTGCGTGATCAGCGTCGGGATGGCCACGATCAAGCCGAACGCCGTGGCGTTCAGCGCCATCGAGATGCCGCCGGCGAGGAACGCCGAGCGCTGCGATGGATCGGCGGCGCCCACCGCGGCGAACGCCGTGATCAGGCCGGAGATGGTGCCCAGCAGCCCGACAAGCGTGGCGATGTTCGCGAGCACATTCAGGTGCGCGAGCCGGCGCGTGAGCGGCGGCATGGCCAGGGCGGTGGCGTCCTCGGCGGCCGACTGCATGCGAGACTCGTCAGGCTCCGGCACCGCCAGCACGGCCTGCAGCACCTGCGCCGCAGGCGCCGTGGACATGCGACTCACGTTGCGCGCCGCGTTCAGATCCCCGCGGTTCACGTGGTTCAGCACGTCCCGCGTGAGCTTGCGCCCGTCGAGACGAGCCGCACCCACGATGACGATGAAACGCTCCAGCGCGATGCCCGCGGCGGCCACACCCAGGCCCAGGATCGCGTACATGACCAGACCGCCCTCCTTGAAGAAGGACGCCAGCCCGGCAAGTTCATGCATCAGGGATTCTCCTTTCGTACGACGGAAGTCGGGGCGGTGACCACGATGCGCGAAGGCGTCGGGGTCGCACGTCCCAGCTCGAGACTCGTTCTCCGATAACGGTGATGCTGGAACTCCAGGAACCGCCGCTGCTCCCGTGCCGTGATGAACAGCACCTGTGGCACCGGGATCTCGCCCTCGATATGGATGTCGTCCAACGTTCGCGGCCCCACGCGCGGCCGAGCGGGCGCGCTGGTGTCGGCGGCGACGCGTGCTCGCGACTTCGCGGCGGGGGCCGAGCGGCGCGACGTCGCGGGCGCGGCCGTGGCCGTCGCGCACAGCAGTGCTGAGAGCACGAGCGCGAGCAGCGGGGAGCGAGCGGTCATCGTTTGTCTCCCTCCTCGGCTACCGGCGTGGGCTTGCCGCCGCCGAGTTCGGCGTACAGGCTGTCGGGATCGGCGTGCGAGTGCCGCCAGTACTGCTGGAAGCGTCGTGTCGCGGCGGCCGTGTCGAGGCGATAGAAGCGTTCGAGGATGGCCAGGTTGTAGTAGGGCCCGGGACGCGTGGGGTCGAGCGCGATGGCACGCTCGAACGCGCGCTCGGCCGCGTCGGGATCGGCGGCGCGCAGGAGCGCGATGCCGCGGTTGTTGTGGTTGGCGGCGCTCTCGGGCGCCTCGCGCAACGCCGCCTCGGTGAGCCGCAGCGCCTGGGCCTCCGAGGTGTCACGCACCGCGAGGTAGGCGGCCACGCCGGCCGCGTCGTCGCGGTCGCCGCGCGCCAGCAAGGCCATCGCCGCGCGCGCCTGCTCGTCGCGGCCGAGTGCCGCCTCGTGAAGCGCCAGCCCGGACAGCACGGCGGGTCGGTCGGAGTCGGGAAGCGTCACCCCGCCCTCGCGCACAGGTGTGAGGAGTTGCACGGCCTCGGCATGGCGGCCCTGCTCGTAGAGGAGCTGCGAGAGCCGTGTGAGCGCCGGGCCATAGGCAGGGTCGCGCGCCAGTGCGACACGCAGCGACGCCTCGCTCGACTCGCGTCGGCCGGCCTGGGCCTCGAGCGTCGCGACGCGATAGGGCCACCAGGGTTCCGTGGGCTCCGCAGCCGCATGCTCGCGCGCCTCGTCGAGCGGGGACCTGGAGTCGGCGGCCCGCTGGGCCGCTTGCTTCTGGGCGCGAGCTGCCTTTCTCGCCGACTTCCGGTCGGGCTTCTCAGACCGCGCCACCGCAGTCGGCGACTCGCTCGGTTTCGTCACCGTCGTGGGACCGCGGCCGAGGAGCCGGCTCGCGCAGCCCGCGGACGCGAGCAACACGCACGCGCACGCGAGCAGTGTCGCGAGCGAGCGAGGATGCCGGAGAGGAATGCGCATCACTTGTCTTCCTCCGTGGCGATGCGGGTGGGGCGAGCCGACTCCGCGGTCGAGGTATCGCGTGCCGGTCGCGGCGCACGCGTGCGGCCCGGGCCGTTCCCCTCCACCACCGGGAAGTCGTTCTCGGGGCGGAACAGGAAGCGGTCGCCGAGGCGTGCCCAGAGCGCGCCGCGGGTGCGCGTCGTCCACGCGTCCGCGGTGCCGGGGCTTCGCTTCAGCATCTCGGTCCAAACCGCTTCGCCACGGTCGTGGAAGCTCACGCTCTGCTCCAGGAGCACGTTGTCATAGGCCTTGAGGTCGTCTCCGGTGAGATCGGCAGGTCGTTCGCTCTTCTCCAGCGCTTCCCCGAACGCCACCAGGGACTCACCGATGCGGAACGTGGCGGCGTGCGCCCACTCCGTCACGGCCATGTCCACGGTGCGCCGGTAGCGCACGAGGACGGTGTCCAGGAGCCGCTGCTTGGCCGCGATGGACCGCGGAAGGGGCTGGGTGAGCCGGGCCGCGAGGTAGGGCTGGAACGCCTCCTCGGCATACCTGAACCGGACTTCTGCCAGAAGCGGTTTCGAGGCCTTGGCAGGCTTCTGCGCGATTCGCTTCATGTATTGCGCGAGGTAAGGGACGGGTCCGGCCGGGACTCGGGACTTGATCTGGCGCGGACGCGCAAGCAGCGTGGTCACCGACCGGCCAGCCGGGAGCGCAGCCAGCTCGCGCTGGGCGAGGTGCTCGAGGATCTCGAGCGCCGACTCCTCGTCCGCCGGCCAGCGCGCGAGGTACTGCGCGCGCAACGTGTCGGCGCGCGTGCCCTGCCCGGCCGAGTCGGAGAGATCGGCCGCCTTGAGCCAGGCCTCGTCCGCGTTCTCGTCACGCGGATGCTTCTTCGAGAACTCGAGCCACGCCACCGCAGCGCGCTCGTCCTGCCCGGCGGCTTCCCACGCCTGCGCCGACCTGAGCCGCGCCTCGCGTGCGAGCGGCTGATTGGGCCAGTGCTCGGCCAGCGCCTGCAGCGCCTTCACGCCGTCGCCGGTGCGGCCCGCCTCGAGCCACGCCAGCCCGGCGCGGTACTGGGCGATCGGCGCGTGCTCGTAGGCGGGCCAGCGGCGCGCGACCTCGGCGAACAGTTCGGCGTGCTGGCTGTGCTTCGTCGAGTCCGCCGCCACCGCGGCCTCGGCGGCGCGCCACGCGCACACGGGCAGCGCCCGCTCGGCGCGGCGCGCAAGCGAATCGTCTCCAGCGCGTCGGGCCACGGCGAGCGCTTCCTCGAACGCCCCTCGGGCGGCCGCGAAGTTCCCGGCACGGAAATAGACCTGCGCACGCTCGCTCGCCGCGAGCGGCGCGCGGGAGTCGGTGGGGTAGCTGCGGGCGAATCGCGCAAGCCCGGTGAGCGCTTCCTCGTTCCAGCCGTGCGCCAGCGACAGCTGGACCTCTCGCCACACCAGGTCGGCCGCCTGCGGATGGCGCGGCTCACGCTGGAGCAGCGCTTCCACCGAGGCGACCACGGCGCGCGCGAGCGAATCGCGGCCCGTGCCGCGTGCGGCGCCCTTCACCGCCGCGGGGCGCGTGCTCTCGTACCAGCGGTCGGTCACCGCCACCTGCTGCCAGGCCGCGCGCGTGGCCACGCTGTCGCGGCCGTGCCCGGCCGCACGACCATAGTGCGCGAGGGCCTCGGCGTACTCACCCAGCTCGGCGCTCGCCTCGCCGGCGTGAAGCTCGAACACCGCCGCGCCGGTGTCCGCCGGCCAGCGTGAGATCAGCATCTGGTAGTGACGCAGAGCCTCGCGCCAATCCTCGCGCGAGCTCGACACGCGCGCCTTGCGGTGGTGCTCGTACGCCACGCCGCGCCACGCCGAGCGCGCGAACTCGGCACCCGCCGAGCGCAGCGAGTCCGACGACTGCGCCGCGGCCCACGCGCCACCGGGAGCGAACTGCTCGGCCCACGCCAGGCGCGTGGCGCGTTCCTCTGCGGGACGCTCGGCGCGCTGCTGCGTCTCGGCCAGGCGCGAGACCACGTCGAGCGCACTCGGGTCCGACGGCCAGCGTTTGAGATAAAGCTGGTCCACCGTGGCCGCGTCGGCGAACTCGCCGTAGCGACGGAAGTGTTGGCCCATGGCGCGCAGCACGCGACGCTCGTAGGGACGCGCGCTGCCGGGCGGGAACGCGCGCTCGTACGCCTCGGCGCCGCCGGCGGCGGCGAGCGAGTAGACAAAGTACTGCTCGGCCTCGTGCTCGATATCGGCCTGGACACTCAGGCGCTCATCGCCCGCGTACAGGTCGAGCACGCCGCGGAATGACTCGGCCGCCTCCGCGAAGCGATCGGAGTTGTAGTGCGCCCAGCCGGTCTTGTAGAGCGCGATGGCCCGCAGCGACGCGTCGCCTCCGGCGGCCGCGCGCTGGTAGTGGCCCACACCCTCGCCCAGGCGCTGCGCGTCGAAGGCCAGGTCGCCCAGCCGCAGGCTCGACTCCTGCACGTAGGGCGAGGCCGGGTACTCCTCGAGCAGCCGGGTGAAGAAGCCGCCCGCGGCCGGGTCGCCGCTGTCGGCGAGTAGCATGCCGGCGTTGAACAGCACCGCGTCGCGATGCGGGAGGTCGGGGTCCTCGGCCAGGATGCTGCGGTAGAGCGCGAGCGGTTGCGAGTGGTCCACCACCGGCAGCGTGCCGGCGCGGCCCTGGGCTTGCGCCCGGAGCCACGCCGCCATGCGGTCGCGGAAGTCGGTGCGCGCGTGGGTCACGAGCAGGTCGGCGAGGCGGAAGCGCATCTCGCCGCGAGCGGGCGAGTCGGGATGGTCGGCGAGGAAGATGCTCGCGCGCGAGATGGCCTCGTCGCGCTCGGCGCGCGAGACCGAGTCCGAAGCGGCCTCGAACGGGTCGTTGCCTCCCATGGGGCCGCCCTCGGGCGCGCCGCCCACCACGGCGGCCGCCGGCAGGCTGTCCGTCGCCGTGAGCCGAACCGAGCGCGCGTAGGCCGCGGCCGCGAGGCCGTAGTCGAGCCCCTCGCGCTCGCCATCGAGCGCGCGCAGCGCTGCCGTCACGGCTTCGCGCGCCACCTCGGTGCGAAGCCTCGCGTCGCTCGCCGCGAGCTGCTCGACATGCCGAGCAAGCACCCCGGTGCGCGCCGCGAGGCGTGTTTCCTCAGGGCTCGTGCGTGCGAGCGCCAGGCTCGAATCCACCGTCTTGTCCAGCGCGCGCGCCCAGGCCAGCGAGGTGCGTGCGCCCTCGGCGAGCAGGCTCGCGCGGTCGATCAATCGCGGCCCCCACGCCTTCTCGTACGCGGCGGCGGTGCGCCGCGGCGTGTCTTTGAGGACCCTGGCGGCGGAGAAGCGCAAGGACTGCGCCAGCTCGCCCTCCTGTGCCAGCACGACGTCAGGTCCCTTCCACGTGGGTGGCGTGGCGGC
>JANNKI010000097.1:0-4019 GCA_031396225.1 bacterium
CATAATCAAGCCAAAGAGTGGCCGAGGCCCGGGCGAATCGACCGGGCTAAACATCAACGATTTTCGCAAGCCGTGAGCCGTCATAGAGGCCAAGCATGAATCTTGATCAACGCGAATATAGAGCCAGTTTGACTATCACAAGCACGTCGGTGACTGCTGATACAATTTCTAACATGCTCGAGGTTGAGCCAGACCTCACTTGGGCCATGGGGGATTTCATCACGCAATCACCCGGAAGCGGTAGACGCCGTGTGCATGGATGGAAGCTGCGTGCCCCGGCGACCGAGCTCGATGATTGTGAATCGCAAACTTCGGAACTTGCTCGCATACTCGCACCATTGGTGGAGCGCTTGCGTGGGTTACCGAAATCATGCGAGCTCGAAATTGTCGTGTCGGCGCATACACGCCTGCAACGCCCGTCAATATGCGTCCGCCCCGAAGCTATGCGGATTTTCAGTGCAGTTGGGGCCACTCTGGATTGCGATATCTACGATTTGACCAGCATCAGCGCATGACGCAGACCTCTCTCGCACGACGGTCGTGGCCAGCATGCACATCCAGGTGTCGCAACCGCCGCTGGGCGAGCGGATCGTGGCGACGGGCGCGGTCGGCGAGGTGACCGTGACCGCTCCCGCGCGCGATGCGCGGTTCGGCATGCTGGCCAAGTTGCCCGCGACCGTGACGACCCGGCTTCCCTCGGGGCTCATCCGGACCGTGACCACGAGCCGGAGCTATACGTCGAACGGCGCGATCACCGAGACCGCGAACCTGAACGGCGACATGTTCACGAGCGTGTACGACAGTCTGCAGCGCACCCTCACCACGACGAGTCCCGCAAACCGGACCAGCACGGTGACGCTGGACGCCGCGGGGAGACCGACCACCGTCCAGGTCGGGAACCTCGCGGCCGTGACACTCGAGTACGACGCCAGGGGCAAGTTGTTCCAGCTCTCGCAGGGCGATCGCGGCTGGGGCTACCGTTACGACACGCTCGGTCGCCTGGAGTTGGTCCGCGACACGCTCGGGCGGATGTCGCGCTACACCTACGATGGCGCGGACCGGGTGGTCTCGCAGGAACTCCCTGCCGGCCACGTGGTGGGCTACGCCTACGACGCGAACGGCAACCTGACCGGGTTGACGCCGCCGGGGAGCTCGCCCCACCAGTTCCTCTACACCGCTGTGGACCTGAACGAGCGCTACACGCCGCCGGGGCTGGCGGGGATCAGCGACCCGGCGACGCGCTACGAGTTCAGCCTCGACCGGCAACTGGAGAAGGTGACGCGCCCCGACGGGGGCGTCGTGGACCTGCAGTACGGCTCCGCCACCGGGCGGCTGGAGGCGATCGTCCACCCGCGCGGGACCAACGCGTTCAGCTACTGGGACACGCCGCAGTCGGGGACCTCGGCACGGAGCGGGCAGTTGAAGACGGTGACCTCGTCCGCGGACACGGTCACGCTCGACTACGCCCACGACGGCCCGCTGCTCAAGCGCGAGACGTGGTCGGGGGCGGTCTCGGGGAGCGTCGAGCACCTCTACGACCGCTCGTTCCGTGACTCGCTGGAGCGGGTGGTCGTGGGCTCGACGAGCGACACGGCGGGGTTCGCCTACGACCGGGACGGGCTCCTCGTGCGGGCCGGGCCGATGGCGGTGACGCGCGCGGCCGCGACGGGGCTGGTCGAGGGGACCGCCGTGGGCCAGGTGGCGAGCACCTCGAGCTACAACAGCCACGGCGAGCTGACCGAACTGGACTACACGAGGAACGGCAGTGCTTACTTCCACCAGCACCTGGAGCGGGATTCACTCGGGCGGGTGGTCAGGAGCGACGAGACCTGGCCGGAGGGGACGACCAGCCGACGCTACGTCCACGACCTGGCCGGGCGGCTCACGCAGGTGCTGGACGGCATCGGCGTGCAACTGCGCCGCTACGAGTACGACGGCGGGGGCTCAGGGAACGGCAACCGGACCGCCGAGCGCGGCGCGGCCGACGCGCTGCTGGCGAGTGGCAGCTACGACGCTCAGGACCGGCTGCTCGCGTACGGGATGGCGAGCTACAGCTACACGGCCGCCGGGGAGCTGACGCTCAAGGCGAGCCCGCTCGACACGCTCGCGACCACGTACGACGCACTCGGCAATCTGGTCGCGGCGGGCTATCGGCAGGTGTCGGGCCCGCCGCTCTCGCCGATCGTGGTGGGCAAGAGCCTGGACTACCGGGTGGACGGGCAGAACCGGCGGGTGCAGAAGCGGCTGGACGGGGTGCCGGTGCAGGGGTGGCTCTACCGGAACGGGTTGAACCCGCTGGCGGAGCTGGACGGCGAGGGCGCGCTCGTGCACCGTTACGTGCACGCGACCCACGGACACGTGCCGGACCTGCTGATGCATGCCGACACGGCCTACCGCATGGTGACGGACCACCTGGGGAGCGTGCGCGCGGTGGTGCGGGCGACGGACGGCGTCGTGGTACAACGACTCGACTACGATGCGTGGGGAGTGCTCACCAGGGACGAGGGCGGGGCGTTCCAGGCACTGGGCTACGCCGGCGGCATCCACGACCGCGACACGAAGCTGGTGCGGTTCGGGGCGCGGGATTACGAGCCGGCGGTGGGAAGGTGGACGAGCCCCGACCCCGAGGGCATCGTCGACGAGTCCATAAACCGCTATGCCTACGCGGTCAACGACCCGGTCGATTTGGTGGATGCGACCGGAACAGTCCCGTGGCCACCCCCGAAGCCGGACCAGCATTGGCGCCACTACGGAAACTGGGGTGGACCTGGCTGGAGAGGCCGAGGATTTGGGAGTGAACTGGGAAACTATCCGTACCTGCCCTCGCACCGCCACTTCATGCCACCGGTCGATGCCAGGGACGAGTGCTACCGGGAGCACGATGTGAATCTCAGAAACTGCGCCAGGTTGACGGACCCTAATGATCGGATGAAGTGCCGTGCTCAAACGGATGTGGATCTCGCAGACTGTCTGCATAGTCTGAACGATCGTAGCTGTGAGACCAGCGCAAGGGCACCATGGTATGAAACTGCATACTTCCGATGGAGGAAGCCAAATGGAAGCACTCCCGGCGAATACCGACCGTGACGTGCATCGCGCATGAATACTCGTAGCGTGTTGGGTCCTGGTCGCAAAAGCGGGGTGGCAAGGCGGTTGCTTTGCTTGCTGGTCAGCGCGTACATCGGCACTGTCCTGAGTGCGTTTTCAAATGGATCACCAACACTAGCGAAGTTGAGTCCCATGCTCGTGCTTGGCGCGATTGCGGGAGCTCTGCTAACGCCCGCAACGCAGCTCTTGCTCGGGCTCATCGTCTTGCTGTCGGTTCTGTACATGGTCTTTCGCGTGCCACTGTGGGGCTGCGTGATCATTGGGGGTGGATTCTTCTGGTTAGACCAACTCCTGGTCGGCGCCTGGCAGGTTCGCTAGTGCGCTTGTCGCTTCTCGAATCGCTGGGACCGCTCGCGCGATGAGCAAGTACTGCCCGTTCGCCAATGTCGATTCGTGCTGGCAGCGGTGCTGGGTCGAGGAAAGGTGTCAACGAACACCGAAAAGTAGACCACTACGAACATTGAAAAATGGACTACCCCCGCCGGGCGAGGTGGGGTGGTGCGGGGCCGTCCGAGCGCCTCAAGCGTGGACGGGCTCGGGTTCGGGACTGCGGGTCGCCGCTGAACTTCCCCCCGGAGGCTGCCGCAGGTCGAGTGGCCAGTTCTTCCCGCGCGGGACCAACACGTTCACCTACTGGGATGAGCCGCAGGCGGGGACCACGGTCCTGAGCGGGCAACTGAAGACGGTCGCATCGCTCGCAGACACCGTCACGGTGAGCTGCGCCTACGACGGTCCATTGCTCGCGAGCGAGACGTGGTCGGGGGCGGTCTCGGGGAGCGTGGAGCACCACTACGACCGCTCGTTCCGTGACTCGCTGGAGCGCGTGATCGTGGGCTCGACGAGCGACACGGCGGGGTTCGCCTACGACCGGGACGGGCTCCTCGTGCGGGCCGGGCCGATGGCGGTGACGC
>JANNKI010000137.1:0-2459 GCA_031396225.1 bacterium
GAGCAGCTCTACATCGACGAGAAGATCTGGTCGCTTCGCCGAGCCGAGGGCCTGGCCACGATCCACACGCAACTCCTGTCGGTGACGCCCTCCTCGATGACGCCGCGCGAGCGCACCGCGTGGGCCCTGAACGCGTACAACCTGCTGGTGATCGAGCGCATGACGCTCAACCTGCTGGTGCCGGGCCGCCGCTTCTTGCGCTACGACTCGCCGCAGCAGGTCAACCGGGAGGAGGGCCGGTTCTTCGCCGCGCCGGTCGCCACCGTGGAGGGGCGAGAGTACACGCTCACCGGGTACGAGCGCTGCTTCGTCTATGGCGACACCACCGCCGAGCCGCGCGCGGACGGCACGATGCCGCGCGAGCGGGAAGGCGACCCACGCCTGCAATTCGCGCTCGCGAAGGCGTCGCTCTGCTCCGGCCCGCTGCTTCCGTGGGTGTACCGCGCCGATTCGCTCGAGGCGCAGCTCGATCGCGCGTCGCGCCTCGGGCTGGCGCTCCCGCGCTGGATCCGGCTCGACGCCGCCGGCGGCACATTCATGGCCTCGAATCGTTTTTTCGAGGAGCGCTCGGACTTCGGCGGCCCCGCCCTGCCCGGGCTCATGCCATTCCTGTTGAAGCACGGTCCGCCCGCGCTCAGGAAGACGATCCAGTCACGCAAGCTCACGCGCCCGTCCATGTTCTACGAGCCGGACTGGAAGCTGGACCAGTTCGATCACCCCTCCCCCAAGCTGCCGGGCATCGCCGGGGACTCGCTCAAAAAGGGCTGACCGCCCTGCCCGCCCACGGCCTCCCGATGCTATGTTCCGCTTCCCCGCGGACACGAGCACACGGAGGTGCACGTTGAGACGAGGCATAGGGCGGCCGCGGCGCGAGCCGCACGCGTGAGTGGGATGGAGCGCGACCTCGTCATCCTGGGCGGCGGCATCACCGGCCTCGGCATCGCGCGACGGGCCGCGCGGGCCGGTTGGCCGGTCACGCTTCTCGAACGCGACGACCTTGCCACCGGCGCCACCAGTGCTTCCAGCCACATGCTGCACGGGGGCCTGCGCTATCTCGAGCACGGCCGCTTCTCGCTGGTTCGCGAAGCACTCTCCGAACGCCTGGCCGTGCTGCGCATGGCGCCGACGCTGGCGCGCCCGGTGCGATTCATGGTGCCGCTCCGACGCGGCGATCGCGTGGGGCCGCTCCGGCTGCGTGCGGCGCTCACGCTCTACGACATGCTTGCCGGGCGCGCAGCGCTGAGCCCGCACGTGATGGCGGATGCCCGCCAGGCGCGCTCGCTGGAACCCGCCGTGGAGCCCGTGGGCCTGCGCGGCGCGGGGCTCTACAGCGACGTGGTCATGGACGACGCGCGTCTCGCCATCGCGGTGGCACGCGACGCCGCGGCACACGGCGCCGAGATCCTGACGCGCATCGAACTGGTGGCGGCGCGGCCCGACCCCTCGACCGGCCGGCAGGTGGTCGAGGCGCGACGTCGCGAGACGGGCGAGACCGTGACGCTGCGCACGCGACTGATCGTGAATGCCACCGGGGCCTGGGCCGACCGCACGCGCGCGGTCGTGCTGGGCATGCTCCAGCCGGGTGCGAGCGATCCGCCGCGACTGCTGCGGCCCTCTCGGGGCACCCACCTGGTCTATCCGACGCTCACGCAGGGCCATGGGCTCGTGACACTCGCCGCCGACGGGCGCGTGTGCTTCGTGGTGCCGTTCGCGGGCCGCTCGCTCGTGGGCACGACCGAGGTCGAGACCGCTTCGCCGCCGCTCGACACCCAGTGGCGGGCGTCCGCGGACGAGATCCGCTACCTCGCCGCCGAGGTGGCGCGCCTCATTCCCGCAGCGGCCCGCACGCATCCGATCGCGGTCTACGCCGGCATCCGGCCGCTGATCACGGCCGAAGAGGGTGTGGGCGAGGCCTCGCGCGAGCACCGGATCGTCGAGGACGGCGCGCTGCTCACCGTGGTGGGCGGCAAGTACACGACGTTTCGCGTGATGGCGCAGGACCTGCTGGCTCGCGCGGCCGTTCTGCTCAAGCGCGCGGTCGTCCCGCTCGACGACGCATCCGAGCCGCTGCCGAGGCCGTTCGCGGACGACACGCCCGACGAGGCGTTCGCCGAGTACGCCATCGAGCACGAATGGGCGCGCACGCTGGACGACCTCGTGCGTCGTCGCAGCACCCGTTGGCTCGCGGACGACCGCGGGCTATTCGCCGCGCGCCGGATGGCGCCGGTGTTGGCGCGACGGCTGGGCTGGGATGCCGTGCGCGAGAGGGACGAGGTCGATCGCTTCGAGGCCGCCTTACGCGACGAGCTCATGATGCTCGACCGCACGCTCGCCACCCGCTGACGCCGGGCGCGGCGCCAACAGAGGAGTCCGACCTTGACCGAACCGCTCATCCTGGCGCTGGACCAGGGCACCACGGGTTCCACCGCGCTGCTACTGGACCGGCGCGGACGCGTGCG
>JANNKI010000141.1:0-14702 GCA_031396225.1 bacterium
CTCGTTCCTCAGCCACAGGTCGCCCCACGTCACCCCGGGCGCCCACGCCAGGTCCTGCACGCGGTCGGTGCCCTGCAGCATCATGCCGATGCGGTCGAGGCCGTAAGTGAGTTCGGCCGAGACCACCGGCAGCTCGAGCCCGCCGCACTGCTGGAAGTAGGTGAACTGCGAGATCTCCGTTCCGTCGCACCACACCTGCCAGCCCAGGCCCGCGGCGCCGAGCGTGGGGCTCTCCCAGTCGTCCTCGACCAGGCGCAGGTCGTGCTGCAGCGGGTCAAGGCCCATGGCGGCCAGCGACTGGAAGTAGGCGTCCACGACGTCGCTCGGCGCGGGCTTCAACAGCACCTGGTACTGGAAGAACTGCTGGAACCGGTTCGGGTTCTCGCCGTAGCGGCCATCTTTCGGTCGTCGCGACGGTTCGACGTGGGCGACGCGCCACGGCTCGGGCCCGAGCGAACGGAGGAACGTGGCCGGATTGAAAGTGCCCGCACCCACCTCGGACGGGTAGGGCTGCTGGATGACACAGCCGCGCTCGGCCCAGAAACTCTCGAGCGCGAGCATCATGTGCTGGAGCGAGCGGCGCGATTCGGGCACGGACATGGTGACGGCGGTCCCCGGGAGCGAGCGGGTGGAAAGAGCGCGCGAGTGTAAGCGGCGCGCGTACGGCTCGCCAGTACCCCCCGAAGCTGGGAGGGTCCTTCCACCGGCCGGAAGCACGCGAATTCGCTCCCCTCCGCGCTGGCGCCGCGTGATAGCCTTCCACTCCTGGTCAGTCGGCGGATCCATCGAGGTGCCCCCGTGCGCAACCGAGCGTTCTTCCTCGCCACGATACTCGCCGTGCTCTTCCCCGCTCCCGCGGCCCTCGCCCAATGGCTGACGGGCGGCCTGCCGATCGCCACCGGCCCCGGAAACCAGACGATGTCCGGGGCTGCATCCGACGGAGCGGGCGGCGCGTTCATCGCATGGAACGATGCAACGACCGCGCGCGCCCGGCTCGTGCGAATCGACGGGAGTGGGTACACGAGCCCCGGCTGGCCCGCTGCGGGCCTGGATGTCATCGGCGTGGAATCGCGGGTCCTCGCCGGGCCAGTCTCCGATGGTACCGGCGGCGTGATCCTGTTCGCGACCGCGACCGGCGGGGCTTTCGCCGGTGTGCGGGCGTTCCGATTCGATGCGAACGGCGCCGTGCCCTTGCCGTGGTCCGCCGCGGGCCAGCAGGTGTTGGACGTGGTGCCGCTCGCGGCTAAGACGCTCGCGATCCCAAACGCGCTCGGCGGCGCCTACCTGCTCTGGAGCGTCGACCAGACCACTTGTCCGGGGCACGATTGCTCCAGCACGAGCACGCTCCGGGCGATGCGCGTGTTCGCGGACGGGACCATCCCGACGGGACCGGAATGGCCGAGAACGGTCGACGGCACCTACGTGGCGAACGCGGACATCTGTTGCCAGCTGAGTTGGACGGCGTTCCCGGACGGCGACGGTGGACTGGTTGCGGTCACGGGTCACGACTTCGAGGGCTCGACACGCGTCGTCCACGTCGGAGCCACCTCGAGCTCACGCAGCTTCGGGTCGCAGTTACTGTCGCGCGGCTGCCTCCTGCCAGGAGGCGATCTACTGATCGTCACGAGCGACAATCCGTTTTTCGGAGACGCGGCGCAGAACATGCACTTCTATCGCCTGACCCCTTCGCTCGCGGACGCTCCCGGATGGCCCACCGCCGGCGTCACGTTCGGCGACAATGGCGTTGTCGAGCAACTCGAGCAGCTGATCCCCGATGGCGGCTCGGGTGCGTTCCTGAGCTACCGATCCCTTGCTCCGGGGGAGCCCGAAGCCCTGCACGCGCTGCACGTGACCGCCGGCCCCTCCACGCTCTCGCTGGCATGGCCGACTCCTGGCCCCGAGATGCCCCGCTGGAGCGGAACCTTGGCGGGTGGAGCCGGGGGACTCATCTCGTCCGGGTTCGACGTCTCCACTGGGACGATACGCGCGTTCCAACTCGATGCCGCGGGCCAGCTCGCGCCGGGCATGTCGCCGCAGGGTGTTCCGCTCTCGCCGCCCTCGACGGGCGTCTACCTCGGTCCTCCCGTCGTGATCGAGGCTGGCGTGGGCTCGGCGATCGCGGTGTGGACCGATCTGCGCTCGGGAGACTTCGATGTCTTCGCCCAGCGGATTCCACTCACGGGCGTGGTGAGCGTGCAGGTGGCGGGCGCGTCCGCCGAGGCCATCCCGGGCGGCGTCCGCGTGACGTGGTGGCTTGAGGATGGGCTCGCCTCGACCCTGGTCGTCGAGCGAGGCGCCGGCGACGCGGGTTGGCAGTCGCTCGGGCCGCTGTCGAGCGTGAGCTTCGATCGGGCGGTGTACGAGGACCGCGACGTGTCGGCCGGCACGCGGTACACCTACCGGCTTCGGGCCACGGGGGCGGCGGGTCCGCTCGGCGGATCCGAGGTGAGCGTGGACTACAGCCCGCTTCGCGCGACCACGCTCCTGGGCTTCGTACCCTCGCCGGCAAACGGCTCTCCCCGAGTTCGATTCGAACTGGGGAACCGCGGCATGAAGGAGCTGCAGCTCTTCGATGTCTCGGGCCGCCTCGTCGCCCGGCACGACGTGAGCGGACTTGCTCCCGGCCTGCACGAGTTCGACGCGGGGCCCCTCGCGCCCGGCCTCTACACGATCCGACTCCACGGTCCGTCCGAGACGCGCACGAGCCGCGGCGTGGTGCTGCTCTGATCGGACCCGACAGGCGGCGGTTGCGAGGAGCGACCGTCTCCCTTCGCATCAGCGTCGCGGGTCGCGCTCGGATTCCGGCTTCGGCGCGGGCGGCTCCGGCGTGATTCCCGGCTCGAGGTCGCGCAACATCTCGAGCGAGCGCAGGCCCTGGAAGCGCTGGAAGTGCGTGCGGAAGAAGTCCTCGATGACGCGCAACAGTTCGCCGGCGCGCGGCAGCTCCACGAACTCGCCCGCCTCGAGCAACGGCTTCGAGAGCAGCAGCGCGAGCGATGCCAGCGCATCTGGCGTCAGGAACACCACGCCTCCCTCGCGGGCGGCACACCGATCGCACAGGAGCCCGCCGCGGGCCGGCGAGAACGCCCGCCGCTGCGACACCGGTTGCGCGTCCACCGCGCACTGGTCGAGCCTCGGGCGGTAGCCCAGTTCGCTCGCGAGCTGCAATTGAAACGCCAGCGTGACCGCCGGCAGCGTCACCACCGGCGCACGCGCGCAGCCGTCGAGCGCCTGCATGAGCAGCGCATACAGTCGCGCGTGCGGCTCCTCGCCCCACACCAGGCGGTCCACCAGCTCGAGTGCCGCCTGCGCGTGCGCGAGGCGTGACAGCTCGGTGAGCCGCGAGCCGACCGCGTCCAACACTTCGGCCTTGGAGAGCAGGTGCAGGTCGCGATCGGGTTTCAGGTAGAACACGAACCGCGAGCGCGACAGCGGCTCGAGCGCGAAGCCGAACCGGCTCGGGAGCTTCCGCGCGCCCTTGGCCACGAACTTGCGCAGGCCGTGGTCGCGCGTGTAGACGGTCACGATGCGGCTGGTGTCCCCGAGCGCGTGGGTCTTGAGGACGATCCCTTCGGTGGTGACGATCGCCATGGGGGCGCCGCGGGGTGGCGCGTCAGCGCGTGGCGATCGGCGCCGGCGGCTCCATGCCGGGCTGCACCACACCGCCCGACACGATCACCTTGAGTCCGTCCTCCACCGCCCAGTCCAGCTCGACCAGGTCCTGTTTGGGAACGTAGTGCACGAACCCCGACGCCGGATTCGGCGTGTGCGGCACGAACACGCACGACACATCCTGCCCGACCTGATCCTTGACGTGCTGCGAGACGTGCCCGGTGAGGAACCCGACCCGCCAGATGCCCGGGTGCGGCCATTGCACGAGCACCACCTTGCGGAACGTCTCTTCCTTCTGGTTCAGGAACGCCTCGCCCAGCGACTTGGTGGAGCCGTATACGATGCCCACGCCGGGAATGCGCAGCAGCAGCCGGTCCCAGATCCGCGCGAGCGGCCCCTGCCCCACCTGCGTGGCGACGAAGCCCACGATGAGCAGCAGCAGACCCGTGGCGACCAGGCCGAGGCCCGGGATGCGGTGATAGTCGAGTGCTGCGAATCGCAGGTAGCGCCCGAGCAGGTTGTCCATCCAGTTGAGCAGGCGGAACAACACCCAGATGGTCACCGCCGAGGGAGCGAGCACGAGGAGCCCGGTGAGGAACCACGTACGGACCCGGCCGAGCATGGGGTGCGTTTCCGGGCGGGGTGACTTGCGCGCTTTGGTCGGGTCGGACGGCTTAACCGGCGGCGGGGGCGTCATGGAACAGGCACTCTAGCGCGGGCGCGGCAGGCCGTCACGCGGCACGACCACCGTATCGGCCACCGGAACCGGCGCGGGTGGCACGCGGCCGGGTGGCAGCATCTGCTCGTAGAACTCCTCGGGACTCGTGCGCGTCACTCGTGCGAGCAACGTGAGCGCCAGCTCCCATCGCCGCTGCCCCGCGCGCGAAAGCGGTGCGCTCGTGCGTACGCCTCCCTCCAGCTGAAGCTCGACGCGGCCCTCGGGCAGGTGCAGCACCACCGCCACCGCGCCTGGGCTGCCAGAAAACAGGAGTCCGATGGGAAGCCCCTCGGGCGTGGCGAACTCCGACGGGGGGATCTGCGGCGAACAGGCGTACGAGTCTCGCCGACCGAGCGCCGCTCGCAGTGCCTCCGCCGTGGGGCCGTTGACGCGGAACACGCCATGCACCTCGTAGCCGAGCGTTCGGCCGGGCGCGTGCGCGAGCGGGGTCTCCATGCGCGTCTCGTCGGACCCGAGCTGCTCCAACTGGATGCGCGTCGCCGCGCGCACGGCGCCAAGCAGCGCTTCAGGGGGCGGGCAGGCCGCCCCGGCCGGATTCGCGATCGCGAACACCATCGCCGCGATTCCCGCAAACCTGGAGCCTGGCCTCATCGCGCCGCCCCGCGCACCCGGGCGCCGACCAGGAGCCGGTCGAGCGCGCGCGCGCCGGCTCGCGCACGCCGCAGTGCCGACTCCTCGCGCGCGCGCATGACCCTCCGCTCGCTCGTGCGCGCATGGTCGTGCCCGCACAGGTGAAGCGCGCCGTGCACCACCAGGCGCGCCAGCTCGGCACCCGGCGTGACGCGGAAGCGCCTGGCCTGCGCATGCACACGATCGAGCGAGATGAGCAGGTCGCCCCGTACCGGGGGGTACCCGCCGGAGGCGGGTCCGGTCGCGTCGGGCTCGCGTTCGTCGTAGGCGAAGCTGATGACGTCGGTGGCGCGATCGATCGCGCGCCAGTCGCGGTTGATCTGTCGCAGCAGCTCGTCGTCGGAGATCACGATGGCGACCTCCCCCACCCGCCGGCCCTCGCCCTTGAGGACCTGCGCCAGGAGCGCGCGCAGCGCCGGGGCAAGGCGGGCGAGGCCGCGCGGTGCAGTGACAGAGACGGGCATGTGGGAGATTGTCCTCGAGCCCGAGGCGGCCGACAACTGGGGGCACGGCCAGGCTTCGTCTGGCGGCACCGCTCGCCTGAATCCGCTTGCTGGCGCTCCGCGGAGCATGTTACACGGAATCGTTCGAGGCGCTCGTCGTCCCACGGAGGGGAAGACCGATGGAAGCAGCGCGCACGCAGTCGCGAACACCCTGGTCGTGGATTCCGTCGCTCTACCTGGCGGAAGGGCTCCCTTACGCGGTCGTGATGACGGTTTCCGTCATCATGTACAAGGGCTTTGGCCTCTCCAACACCGACATCGCGCTCTACACGAGCTGGCTTTACCTGCCGTGGGTGATCAAGCCGTTCTGGTCGCCGGTCGTGGACCTGCTCGGCACGCGCCGGCGCTGGATCTGGGTGATGCAGTTGTTGATCGGCGCGGGGCTCGCGGGCGTGGCCCTGACCGCCCGCCTGCCGGACGGTCTCCAGTGGACGCTCGCGTTCTTCTGGTTGCTCGCGTTCAACTCGGCCACGCACGACATCGCCGCGGACGGCTTCTACATGCTCGCGAACAGCGAGCGCCAGCAGGCGTTCTTCGTGGGCATCCGCAGCATGTTCTACCGGCTGGCGCTGATCGTCGGCCAGGGGCTCATCGTGACGCTCGCCGGCACGATCCAGGAGCGCACCGGCGATGTGCGACACGCGTGGTCCATCGCCATGGCGGTGCTGGCCGGGTCGTTCCTGCTTTTCGGCACGTGGCACGCGTGGGCGCTGCCAAGGCCGGACTCGGACAAGGCTGGCGAGGCGCGCCGCATCCCCGAGTTCGTGCGCGAGTTCATCGCAACGTTCGGCTCGTTCTTCCGGCGCCCGAAGATCCTCACGCTGCTCGCGTTCCTGCTGCTCTATCGCTTTGGCGAAGCACAGCTGGTGAAGATGGTGTCGCCGTTCCTGCTGGACCCGCGCGACCACGGCGGCTTGGCCCTGACGACCACCCAGGTCGGGGTGGTGTACGGCACCGTGGGCATCATCGCGTTGACGTTCGGCGGGATCCTCGGCGGCTGGGTGGCCGCGCGCGGCGGGCTCAGGGCGTGGCTCTGGCCCATGCTGCTCGCCATTCACCTGCCCGACGCCGTGTTCATCTATCTCGCCTGGGCGCAGCCCACGAACGTGTGGCTGATCCAGGCGTGCGTGGCGGTGGAGCAGTTCGGCTACGGCTTCGGGCTCACGGCTTACCTGCTCTACATGCTGCACATCGCGCGCGGGCCGCACCAGACGGCGCACTACGCCATCTGCACTGGCTTCATGGCCATGGGCATGATGATCCCCGGCATGTGGAGCGGCTGGCTGCAGGACAAGGTCGGCTACCTGCAGTTCTTCACGTGGGTGATCATCGCCACGATCCCGAGCTTCCTCGTGGCCATGCGCATCCCGATCGAGGACGACTTCGGGAAACGGGCGACGAGCTGAGGGCGGGCCGATGCGGGCGCGGGGCCCCTCGCCCCTCTCACGCGTCCCGGCGGGGATCCAGCTCGCGCCTGCTCTCGCGCTTGGGCGCAGAGGGGTAGGGCGTGCGCACGTGGAAGATGGCGGTGAGCACCGGGATGAACGACTCCCGGATGCGTGCCAGCTCCTGGATGGTGATGTTGCACTCATCCAGCTGCCCGTCGCGCACGCGCTCCTCGATGATGCGCTGCACCAGGCCACGGATGCGGCTGGGGGTGGGCTCCGCAAGCGCCCGCGAGGCGCCTTCGACACCGTCCGCCAGCATGAGGATGGCGGTCTCCTTGGAACGCGGCCGCGGCCCGGGATAGCTGTAGTCCTCGCGCCGCGCGGTGGGGTCGGTCTCGAGTGCTTTGTGGAAGAAGAACGCCATCACCATGCTGCCGTGGTGCTCGGGTATCGCGCTGCGTACGGCGCGCGGCAGCCGCTGCTTCTTCGCCATCTCGAGTCCTTCCGAGATGTGCGACTTCACCACCAGCGCGCTCATCGAAGGTGTGAGCTTGTCGTGGCGTGAGCGCGAGCTGGCCGGTTCGTTCTCGGCGTAGTACTCGGGCTTCGCCAGCTTGCCGATGTCGTGGTAGTAGGCCTGCACGCGGGCCAGCAGCGAGTTGGCGGTGATCGCCTCGGCCGCCGACTCGGCGAGCGAGCCCACGACCATGCTGTGGTGGTAGGTGCCGGGCGCTTCGAGCTGCATGCGACGCAGCAGCGGGCGATTCAGATCGGACAGCTCGAGCAGTGTGATGTCGCTGGTGAGCCGGAACAGCTGCTCCACGAGCGGCAGCAGACCAAACGCCACCGCGGTCGCGAACAACGCCGACAACAGCCCCCACACACCGTCGCTCAGCATGCCAGCCACGGGCGTGTTGCGCGCCAGATCCCAGGCCAGGATCGCAGCCAGATTGGCGAGCGAGATGGCGAAGAACGCGCGCACGAAGTGCCAGCGGTGACGCAGCCGCTGCACCGAGTACACCGCCGTGACGCCGCCCATCATGGCCACGGCCACGAACGGCGCACGCAGCTCGGCCACCGCCATCACGAGCACCGATAGCATGAGCGTGAACACGAGCGCCGGGCGTTTCTCCATGAGCGACGCGACGACCAGTGGCGCCAGCGCCAGCGGCACCGCGAACTCCGAGAGCCCCGCCACGTTCACGATCGCGACGACGCAGCCGAGCACGGTAAGCGTGAGCACCGTGAACATGGCAAGCATGCCGTTGTCCGCCAATACCCATGGCAGCTCCATGCGCAGGTAGGTGGCGAACGCGGCGACGAACAGGAGCATGAGCAACATGCGGGCGAGCGGCGGGTACAGGTGCTCGGTCTGCGACAGGCGCGCGGCTTCGAGATTGCGGAGCGACCGCAGCTTCAGCATGGACTCGCGCGACACGCGCTCGTTCGCGTCCACGATCAGCTCGTCCTTCTTCACCATGCCGACCACGTCGGGCACCGTGCTCTTGGCGTTCGATCTTCGCCATTCGGTCTCGGCGCGGTCGTAGCTCACGCTCGCCACCACGAACGGACCGGCGAGTGCCGCCACCAGCGGAACGCCGCGCGTGTCGGCGCCGAACGTGGCGCGGGCGTGACGCTGGATGCGTTCGAGTGCCTCGCGGCGGTCGAGGAAGCGCGTGGCCGGCGCCGAGACCTCGAGGTCGCCCTCGCGCAGGTTCACGTTGCGGTAGCCCAGGATGAAGCCGCCGCGTTTCTCGGCCACCACGCCCGCATCCAGCACCTCGGTCAGCCAGGCGCCGATCTCGGTGAGCGCGCTCCGGGCCCGGGCGGGCGCGGACAGCGCCTCGATGGCGGCCGGGTCGAGCGGCACACCCAGGAGCTTGAGCTTCTCCCCGCGTTCGGTCGGCCCCACTGCGGGATCCGACACCACGGCGAGCGCTCGCTCCTGGAACGCCGACCAGCGCTCGATCGCCTCGGTGCGCGCGCGCTGATCCACCACGAACACGGGCGGCACGGCGAGCGCGGCCTCCTCCTGCTCGCGCCGCAGCGTGACGTCGTCCTTCTGGATGCGGAAGTCGTTCGGAGCCACCACGCGTTCCCGCGCGATGTCGCCTTCGCGGTAGCGCAGCTTGTCGATCGCGCCCTGACCGGTGGGCAGCACGGCCGCGACCACGAGCAGCGCGACCACCATGACCATCCGCGCGGCGTGGAATCCCCACCGGACATTGCGCGCACGGCCCGGCAGCGCCGGGCCGGGAGCAGGTTGGTCGGGCGACGTCATGGCAAGGGGGTGCCCAGGGACGCTCGCGCGTCAGCCCTGGCTGCCGCTTCCCCCGTCCGGCGGCGTCTGCTCATCCGGCAGCAGCGGTGCGTGCAACTTGGATGCCTCCTGCGCGATCGCATCCTGAAGTGTCGCGGCCATGGGATCGAGCGAGGGCCCCACACCGTCATCGAGCCTGCGCTCAACTCGCGCGTGGTACACGTCGAACGCGTGGATGATGTCCTTCACGAGGCGGTGGCGCACCACGTCTTCCGGGTGGAAGTACACGAACTTGATGTCGGCGACGTGCCCGAGGATGGACTGGATGCGCACGAGGCCCGACTGGTCCGGCACCCGCAGGTCGATCTGCGTGAGGTCGCCGGTGATGACCGCCCGCGAGTTGAGGCCCAGGCGTGTGAGGAACATCTTCATCTGGCGCACGGTCGTGTTCTGCGCCTCGTCCAGGATGACAAACGCGTTCGAAAGCGTGCGGCCGCGCATGAACGCGAGCGGCGCGATCTCGATGACGCCCATCTCGAGGAATCGGCGCATCTTGTCGTACGACATGAGGTCCGCGAGCGCGTCGTACATGGGGCGCAGGTACGGGTCCACCTTCTCCTGCATGTCGCCGGGCAGGAAGCCCAGGCTCTCGCCCGCTTCCACGGCGGGACGCACGAGCACGATGCGGTCCACGCGCTTCGCGCGCAGCGCCGCCACGGCGGCGGCCACGGCCAGGTAGGTCTTGCCCGTGCCCGCGGGGCCGATGCCGAACACCACCTCGGATTGTTCCAGCGCCTTCAAGTACAGCGCTTGCGTGGGAGTGCGCGGACGCACCGCCTTGCGATCGAACGTGTACCCGGGCGCTCCGTCATAGGCCTCGGCGAGCCGCCCGCGACCATTGCCATTGCCGTTCCCATTGGCGTTCGCATCCTGACCACTGCCCTCGCGGCGCGCTTGACCCAGCGCCGTGGCCACATCGGCCTCCTCGATCACCTTGCCGCGCTCGGCAAGCTCGACAAGCTCCTCGAGCACGCGCACCGCGGGCTTCACCTCGTGCTCGTCACCGGCCACGCTGAGCGTGCCGTCGCGCATGGTGATGCGCACGGAGATCTCGCGTTCGATCTGGCGCACGTTGGAGTCGTTGTGCCCCAGCAGGGAAATGGGGTCCAGATGTTCGATCGGGAACTTGCGAACGATCACAGGAGTGCCTTCTTCTTGGTGGCCCCGAAAAGCGCAAAACTCTTGACCAGCGAGGCCTCGGGAGAGGCCAGGTCAAGAGCTTGAGGACGTCCAGATGTCGTTGCGGGGTGTCGAGTCAACCCGGTGTGCCCTGGGTCATCCTTCAACGAGCGCTCACCTCGGGGAGGAGCGTGGCGTCTCGACGAACCGCGCGGTCTCGCGCGTCGTCGGAACGGTAGCAAGGGCTCAGGCGGGGGTCAATCCGCGCCCGGTCCCGCTGCCGATGCGCGGAATATCGGCAGGCGGGTCGGTCGGGTTGAGACGTCTATTGCGCTGGCGGCGTACATGTTGGCACACGCTTCAGTGGTAGAGCGCCTTGACCGCCCCCCAGGTGGATCGCTTTACCGGCACGGCCGTGCAATTGGCGCCGCTCCCACCCTGCCAGGTCGCGAAGTTGCTGCCCGGCACCTGAGCTGCGGTGAGCTGTGTGACGCCGGCGGACGCGTTCAGGATGCGGATCGAGTTGAGCACGACACACACGGGCATCGTGCAGCCCGCGCAGCCACCCGGGTCGGTGGTGCTGAAGTTGTCGATGACGACGTTGAAAAGGAAGTAGTCCTGGTTCGCGGCCAGGTCCACGCCGGGTGGATTCACGCCACCGGCCACTACGATCCGGCGATGCGAAGCGGTGTCGGCGGGGGCGATGCTGCCCTCATGGCTGAAGCCGATGATGCCCGCGACCCCGGAAGCCGCGGACCAGTCCGCGCAGGCCACTGCTCCCGGATCGATCGTGGCGTCCGCGGAGAGCGAACCGATACGGCAGTCGAAGAACTCCCACCAGGGCGGCACCGTCTGGTTGCCCGCCACGATGAAGTCGAGCACGGCCTCGAAGAACACCATTCCCGTGATCGGTTGGTCGAGCCTGATCGAAGCCACGGCGGTGTGCGTGCCGACATCGGTGTCGCATGCGAAATCCCGATTCGACACGCCTCCGTCGGCCGCACAGGCGTTCCACCGAAGGTCGAAACCGGCCGCCATGGCGGAAGGCACGGAGAGAACGAAGACGGAGAGCATGGCGAGAAGAGCGGGCGAGACGTTCCAGCGGCGCATGGAACCTCCTGGGCCTGATCGAATCCAAGCATCGGGGAGCTGCCGGGGGATGAATGGAAACTACCTCCAGGTCGGCCAACTTGAAAGGTGGGACTCAGCCCTCGTGGCCCTCGAGCTCCACCAGCACCGCGCCCGACTGCACCATGCTGCCCGGGCTCGCCGCCACTCGTTTAACGCGGCCGGCGCGCGGGGCGCGCACGAGGTGCTCCATCTTCATGGCCTCGAGCGCCACGAGCGCCTGGCCCTTGGTGACTTCGTCTCCCACCACCACCATCACCTTGGTGATCACGCCAGGCATGGGCGCCGCGAGGCCGTGGCCGTGCGCGCCGCTCGCCGCGCGCCGACGCCCGTTTGGCTCTCGTTCGAGGACGAAGTCGAGCGGGCCGAGTCGCACGAATCGTCGCGGCCCGACGGCGGTCACCTCGGCCACGGTGATGCCCGAATCCGAGACCAGTCGCAGCTTGCCGTCGGGCAGCGTTTCGGCCGTCAGCTCGAACTCGGCGTCATCCACCGACACGCGCCAGCGCCCGGGCCCCAAGGCGGTCAACTCCACCTCGCGCGCGTGCTCGCCGTCCCGCCAGAGCGACTTCATTCGCCGAGCCCCGCGTGGCGCCAGCGGCCGAGCGATGCGAACGGATCGGGGCGACGTGTCGTCGTCGCGTCCCCGCGAGATTCCCTCGCGGACACCCCGCTGCCGTTGGCGAGCTCGGCGATGGCCGCGGCCGCCAGCGCCAACGGGGGCGCCGGCGCACGCATGAGCGCTGCGAATCCCGGCAGGAACTCGCGCTCGATCCACTCGGTGTCGTAGGAGCCTTTGCGCACCTCCGGCGCGCGCAGGAGCGCGCGCAGGAACGGCAGGTTCGTGACGACCCCATGCACGCGCGTGTCGTCAAGGGCGCCCAACAGCCGTTGGAGCGCGGCCTCGCGCGTGGGGCCGTGCGCGATGATCTTGCCCAGCATGGGATCGTAGTGAACGGTGACCTCGTCGCCGGATTCGACGCCGCGGTCCACGCGCACGAACGGGCCGTCGGGCCAGCGCACGCGCACGGCCGTGCCCACCTGCGGCAGGAAA
This sequence comes from bacterium, assembly GCA_031396225.1. GTDB lineage: Bacteria > Eisenbacteria > RBG-16-71-46 > RBG-16-71-46 > RBG-16-71-46 > JAIOPA01. Next base: position 12,494 of record JANNKI010000141.1, read on the forward strand.
CCCTGCGCCGGGTCCTCGGCGTAGACGCGCGCCTCGATCGCATGGCCATGGCGCTGGATCGCGAACTGGTCGAACCCCAGGAGCCCTGTGGCGGCGATCTCGAGCTGCGCGCGCACCAGGTCCACGCCGGTCAGGAGTTCCGTGACCGGGTGCTCCACCTGGAGCCGTGTGTTCATCTCGAGGAAGAACACCTTGCCGTCGCGGCCGAGCAGCGTCTCGATGGTGCCGGCGCCGCGATACTTGACCGCCTCCGCCAGGCGCACCGCCGCGTGCGTGACAACCGTGCGCTGCTCGGCGGTGAGCGCGGCACTCGGTGCTTCCTCCACCACCTTCTGGTGCCGGCGCTGGAGCGTGCAGTCGCGCTCGAACAGGTGCACGGCGCGCCCCTGCCCGTCGCCCAGCACCTGCACCTCGATGTGGCGGGCGTGCTCGAGCAGCTTCTCCACGTAGACGCTCGCGTCGCCGAACGCCGACGCCGCGACGCGTTGGGCGGCCTCGATGCCCTCGGCCAGTTCGCGCTCGTTCGCCGCCACCTGCATGCCCTTGCCGCCGCCGCCCAGGGCCGCCTTGATGATGACCGGGTAGCCCATGGCGTTGGCCGCGCGCACCAGCGCGCGCGCATCCTCGCCCTCGACGCCCGGCACGATGGGCACGCCAGCCCTCTCGGCGATGCGGCGAGCCTCGCGCTTGTCGCCCATGGCGCGAATCTGCCCCGCGGTGGGCCCGATGAACGTGAGCCCGGCCGCCTCGACCGCCTCGGCGAACGCCGCGTTCTCGGCGAGGAAGCCAAAGCCCGGGTGCACCGCGTCCGCGTCGGAGGCGCGGGCGGCTCCAAGTATGGCCTCGGCGACCAGGTAGCTGCCGCGCGCCTCGGCGGGGCCGATGAGCCTGGCCTCGTCGCACACGCGGGTGTGGAGCGCGCCCCGATCGGCCTCGGAATAGACGGCCACGGAGCGCACACCCATTTCATGGAGCGTCGCGGCGATGCGACAGGCGATCTCGCCGCGATTGGCGATCAGGACCTTCTTGAACATGGCGGTCGCAGCCTACGGGAATCCGGCGGCAAGCTCCATGCGTGCGCGACGCGCGACCGCTTTTCGGATCGACGCCGCGCGACTCCCCGGAGCTACTCCACCCAGCCAGGCTTCCGCTTCTCGAGGAACGCTGCGAGCCCGTCGCGGGCCTCTTCCCCGCTTCGCACGCTGGCCAGCGTCTGCGGGAGCGAGGCGCGGTACTCCGCCCAGCCGGCCTCGGCCCAGCGTTCGAACAGCTGCTTGATCCGGGCCTGCGCCTGCGGACCGCCCTTCAGCAACTCGGCCACGCGCTCGTCCACCTTGGCGTCCAGTCCCGCCGCCGGAGTGACGTGGTTCACCACCCCCAACGCCAATGCGCGAGCGGCATCGAAACGTTCGCCGGTGAGCATCAACTCGCGCGCGGCGCGGTCGCCGAGGCGGCGTATGACGTACGGGCTGATCAACCCGGGCACGATGCCCAACCGCACCTCGGTCAGGCCGAACTTGGCGTCGTCGCTCGCCACGACGATGTCGCACGCGCAGCAGAAGCCCACGCCGCCGCCGTAGACGCCGCCATGGACGCGGCCAACCACCGGCTTCGGAAAGTCGGCGAGTGCCGCGAACATCTGCCCGAGCCGCGTGGCCTCGGCGAGGTTGTCGTCGAACGACGCGTTCGCCGAGGCCTTCATGGCACCGATGTCGGCGCCGGCGCAGAACGACGGCCCGCGGCCGCCGAGCACGACGACCCGGCAGTTGTCGTCCTTGCCAAGCGATCCGAGCGTGGCGACCAGCGCGCCACCCAGTTCGGCCGAGAGCGCGTTGTGCGATTCGGGCCGGTTGAACCACACGTGCGCCACCGTGCCCCGCTTCTCGACTTCGACCAACGCCATGCGCGTCCTCGCTCTCAGGCCAACGCCAATGCCACCACGCCCGCCGCGAACGCCGCGGCGGCCACCAGCCGTCGACGGCGGTCCCCCTCGCCGAGCACGCGCCCGCCGAGCCAGGCGCCGAACAGGATGCTCACCTCGCGCGCGGGCGCGATGTGTCCCACGTCGCCGCTCTGGAACGCGAGCAGGATAAGGATGTAGCCGAGCGGGCTCAACAGCGCGATCCCCAGCACGCGCGCGCGCTGCGTGCGCCACAACTCGACCACGTCGCGCCTGGCACCCAGGGCGGCGGGCGACAGCAGCAGCACG
>JANNKI010000237.1:0-11065 GCA_031396225.1 bacterium
AGTGGCGCACTCACCACGGCCGCGATGGCCCACGCACTCGGCCGCGTCGTGCTCGCGGTGCCGGGCGACGTGGACCGCCCCGGCTCGCGTGGAACGCTCGCGCTGTTGCGCGCCGGCGCGCGCCCGTGCGCCGACGCCGGCGATGTTCTCGCGGCCCTCGCCAGCGCCACCGACTCCCCATCGGCGCCGGTGGCGCGAGGGGCTCCGATGTCGTCGGGGGCTCCGATGTCGACGGATGCTGCGAACACGCATGCCGATGCGATCTCCTTTCTCCGCGAAGCACTTGCCGAGGAGCCGCGCACGGTCGAAGCACTGGCCCTGCTCACGAGGGCCAGCGCCCCCGAGACACTCGCGCGACTGCTGCGACTCGAGTGGAGCGGGCTCGCCGTGGCTCATCCCGGCGGCCGCTGGTCGGCGAGGACATGATGCGCCCGGCGCACTTGGTCCAGACGTTGTTGCTCCGTGGCGTGGCCGGGGCACTCCACGCGGCGCCTCGCCCGCTGGCATTGGCAAGCGGTGCGATGCTCGGCACGCTGCTGCGATCGCTCGGTGTGCGCAGGCGGGTGGCGCGCGAGAACCTGGAGCGTGCGTTCCCCGGCCACGATGACGTCTGGCGCGCGCGCGTGCTGGCGGAGCACTATCGCGAGTTGGGCCGCGTCGCCGCCGACTACGCGCGGCTGCCCAGCTTGGCGCGCGCACCTCGCGAACAGGTGTTCTCGTCGTGGACGGGCGAGGAGCACGTGCACGACGCGCGCGCACGCGGCCACGGCGTGCTGTTCCTCACCGGGCACTTCGGGAACTTCGAACTGCTTGGCGCCGCATTCGCTCGGATGATGCCGCTCGCGGTCATGGTGAAGCCGCTCTCGAATCCCGGCGCGGATGCTTGGCTTTGGCGACTGCGTTCCGCCGCGGGCGTGGACCAGTTGCCGATCGGGGGCGGAGTGCGCGGAGCGTTGCGCCGGCTCAAGGCCGGGGGGTGCGTGGCGCTACTCGCGGACCAGGACGCGCGAAGGGACGGCGTGTTCGTGCCATTCTTCGGCACGCTCGCGAGCACGCCCGCGGGTCCCGCGTGGCTCTCGCTCGCGAGCGGGGCGCCGATCGTGTTCGGTACGTGCCTGCGAGGGCCCGACGGGCGCTACGCGGCGCGATTTCACGAACCGTTCATGCCCGAGGGCCGCGCGGACGATCCGCGAGCGGTGCTCGAACTGACGCGGCGTCACACCGCGATGCTCGAGGAGGCGATCCGCCAACGACCAGAGTCGTGGTTCTGGCTCCACCGGAGGTGGAAGACGGCGCCTCGCGCGCTGGGCGAGCAAGAGGAGGAGTGATGCACCGCTTCGCGTTGCGCGTGCGCTACGGCGACACGGACCAGATGGGCTGGGTGTACTACGGAAACTACCTGCACTGGTTCGAGATCGGACGCGCCGAGATGATGCGCTCACTCGGGCGCACCTATCGCGAGGTGGAAGAGCAGGACGGCCTGTTGCTGCCCGTGATCGATGCGCGCTGCCGCTACTTTCACGGGGCGCGCTACGACGAGCAGGTCACGCTCGAGACCGGCGTGCTCGACGTGACGCGCGCCACGCTCCGGTTCGGCTATCGCGTCCTCGGGGAGGACGGCACCCGCTGCGCGCTCGGCTACACCGAGCACTGCGTGGTGGATCGCGCGGCCCGCCCGGTGCGGCCCCCGGCGAGCTTTGCTGAACGGCTCGCCGCGGCACCGCGAGCGGACGCGGAACTCCAGGACTTGTTCAGGCGGGAGAGCCGCCCCGCGCGTCGCGTCAGCTCGTGAAGCCGATCGGCTCGGATCTGTCGGTATTCGCTCCCGGCACCGTGATGACGCCGAACTGCTTCTCGTAGCTCCCGAGGTTCTGCTCGAGCGCCGACATCAAACTCTTCGCGTGCTGCGGGGTCATGATGATGCGCGCGAACACTCGCGGTTTCTGTAGTCCGGGCATGGCGCGCGCGAAGTCGAGGATCACCTCGGACGGCGAGTGGGCGATGAACACGAGGTTCGAGTAGATCCCCTCGGCTTCGCGCTCGTTGAGGCCGATCTCGAAGCTCGCTGCAGCCGGTGACTGTTCCACGGTGGTCTCCATGGGGCGTGTGGTGGGAGCTGGCGGGGGTCGGCAGCGGAAGGACGCTACCGCAACTCTCGCAGCGGGTCGACGTTCCGGCCCCGGGTCAAGCCCGCGGGCGGAAGTGCCGATGCCACGGGAGGCCCTGCCCATGGAACCCACCGCCTCCCGATCCGCACGCCCCGAGCCCGCGCCCGACGCCGAGGCGCTGAGCGCGCTGCTGGAGTGCGAAGCCGACCTGGACGCGCTCGAGCGAGCGCTGCTCGCCGCGGCGGTGCATCCCACGGCTTGCGGGGCCGGGGCTGCCTGGCTGCTGCGCTGGAACGAGCGCCGCGGGGTGCTCGAGGGCTGGCGCACCAACGGTGTCCCCAGCCCGGATGCGCCGCTGGCCACCGCTATCGCGCGCGCGCGGCGTGCTCCACCGACGGTGACGCCCGAGACCGAACAGCTGCGCGGGTGGGCGTGCCCGGTGACGGAGATCACCGGCGCATGCGAGTCGGCGTGGCGCACGGGATCCCCCGCCAGCGGATCGGCAGGCGAATCGGGCGGGGCGCCGTGGTCGGAAAGCGAGTGCATCGCGGCCGTTCCGCTGCGACGCGGTCCGAGGCTGCACGGGCTCCTGGTGCTGGCCCTGGCGTCGCGACCCGACCGTGAGCCCGAGCTCGCGTGGCTCGCGACCGCAGCGAACGCCGCGCTGGGCGCTCAGGAACGAGCCGCAGAGGCGCGACGTCGCGCGCGTCAGGCCGCCGCACTCGCCGAGTTCGCGCGACTCTGCGTCGGCGCAGCCAACGTCGCCGAGGCCGTGCACGCGCTGGCCAGGCTTGCGGCGCAGTCGCTTCAGGTGAGACACGCTGCCGTGTTCCGCTTGCGGGCAGACGGGGCATTGGCGCTGGACGCAACGCACGGGCCCGCGCCGGCACGCGACACGCAGGCGCGCGCGCTTCAGATCTCCGCGGCCGAGGTGGCGCGGGCGAATCGAGCGCTCGCGGGCGTCGGCGCGGCCGAGCTGCCGCTCGCCGAGGTCGAGGGAGCGCTCGACGTGAGCGTGTGGGCGCTGCAACCGCTCATCGCGTATGGCCGCACGCTAGGCGTGCTGGCGGCGTGGGACGGCCCCGAGCGCCATCCGGGCAGTCCCGAGTGGGAGCGGGGTGACCTCGACACGCTCGGCACGCTGGCCGACCATGCGGCGCTCCTGCTCGAGCACGGGCGACGCCTCGAGGAGCTGGGCGCTGCGGAGCGTCGCCGCGAGGACCTCGCGGCACGATTGCGCGAACAGGACCGGCTTGCCGCTGTGGGCGAGATGGCCGCGCGCGTCGCGGAGGACGCGCGCCAGCCGCTGGCATCAATGTCGGCGTTCGCCGCGCGCGCACTCAACGACCTGCCCGAGGGCGATCCGCGGCGTGAGTATCTCGAAGCGGTGCGCCGCGAGGCCGAGCGCCTCGAGGCGATGTTCCAGGACCAGACCGACTACGCTCGACTCGAGCCTCCGCGCCTGCGCATGGAGGCGTTGAACGACGTGGCGCATGACGCGCTGCGCGCCGCCGCAGAGCCGCTTTCGCGCCGTCGCGTGCGGTTGGTCAAGAAGCTGACGCCGGACCTGCCCGCGCTGTTGCTGGACGCGGTGCGCATCCGGCGCGTGATCGGCAACATCCTGGCGTGCGCGCTCGATGCGGTGCCGATCGGCGGACGCATGCGCGTGGAGACGCGGCGTTCGGGTGCGTTCGTGGTGCTCGAGGTGGTGCACGATCGTACGCGGCTCGAAGGCGATGTGCTGGAGCGGTTGTTCGCGCCGTTCGGGGGCGCGTCCGCGAATGGCGCAGCGCTCGGACTCGGCGTGGCCCACCAGATCGTGCGCGAGCACGGCGGTGAGATCCGCGTGCGATCCGAGGACGAGTGGTCCACGGTGTTCGCGGTCACGTTGCCCGTACTCGACAACCAGGACCGCCGGCGGAGTAGCGACCGCCGCTCGATACGCCCGGAACGACGCCGGCGCGGTCCAGAGGCGTGAGCTCTCGCCCTCTGCCCGCGCAGGCGGGCGGGGGAGCGACGCGGGGGGGGCGACAGCGAGGGCTCCGCACGTCCAAGTGTGCGCAGCAACGTGGTTTGACGCTGCCTCCGCGGCCGTGGTACTTGCTTCGGCCGGTCGGATCCCGAAGGATCCCGCAGGCTTCGCCACCCTAGCTCAGTTGGTAGAGCACACGACTGAAAATCGTGGTGTCCCCAGTTCGATTCTGGGGGGTGGCACCATCGGACACCGCGGCCTGCCGCATGCCGCAACGGCGGCAGGCTGGGGTATTGCAGCATCCGGAGCTGGTGTAGCTCAGCTGGTAGAGCACGTCACTCGTAATGACGGGGTCATCGGTTCGATTCCGATCACCAGCTCCACTTCAACCCAAAGCCGCGGGCGCACTTGCGCTCGCGGCTTTGGCACAGAATGACGTGATCCTTTGCAACTGTGGCCCAAAACTGTGGCCCAGACTGTGTCACCGACTCATTCACCTCGATTGACGGCGCCATCCTGGAATGACGGCGTCACTCGCTTCGAGTGTGGCCCGGACTGCGTCCCAGCGACCCATTCATCTCGATTGACGGCGCCATGCCGGGAATGACGGGTCACTCGCGACCGTGGTCCGAAGTTTGTTCACATCTCGCCACTTCGGTCGGGGCATTTGAATCGGAGGCGGCTTCACCCTCGATCAAACGAGCATCCGTCGCGTCGCCTGGCGATCGCGTCCACGTATCCCCGCACAACTTCCCCTCGCCCAACCCCTCGCGTACCTTCATGCCCATGTCGAAAGACCTCATGATCTCGGTCGCGGGTGTCCGCGGCATCGTCGGCGAATCGCTCGATCCCTCGGTCGTCGCGCGTTTCGCCGCGGCCTTCGCGCGCAGCCTGCCCGGTGACGGCCCCGTCGTCCTCGGACGCGACGCCCGCGTCACCGGTCCGATGGTCCGGCTCGCGGCGTGCGCAGGCTTGAACGCGGCCGGACGTGACGTCGTTGACATCGGTCTTGCGACCACGCCGGCCACGCAGCTCGCGGTCGAGCACCTGCGCGCCGCGGGTGGCGTCATCCTCACCGCGAGCCACAATCCGGCGCCGTGGAACGCGCTCAAGTTCCTGAGCGCGCGCGGCGAGTTCCTGGGTCCGCAAGCCGGCACCGAGGTCCGCGACCGCTACGAGAACAACCGCGACCTGTGGGCGAGTTGGAACCACGTCGGCAGCGTGCGCGAAGAAGCGAACGCGCTCGCCTGGCATCTCGAGCGCGTGCTCACGCTGCCGCACGTGAACGTGGACGCGATCCGCAAGCGCAAGCTCCACGTCGTCGTGGACGGCTGCGCGAGCGTCGGCGGTGTGGCGCTGCCGGCGCTGCTCGAACGCCTCGGCGCGAAGGTCACGAAGCTCGACTGCGAGCCGAACGGTCGTTTCACCCGCGTGCTGGAACCGTTGCCGGAGCACCTCGGCGCGCTCGGGAAGGCCGTGCGCGAAGCGGGCGCCGATCTCGGGATCGCGAGCGATCCCGACGCCGATCGCGCCGCGTTCGTGGACGCTGCCGGCGTGCCCTTGGGCGAGGAGTACACGGTCGCACTCGGCACCCGTATGGCGCTCGAGACGAAACTCGGCCCGGTGGTGACAAACCTGAGTACCTCTCGTATGCTCGACTCGGTGTGCGAACGCGTTGGAGTGCCGCTCCACCGCACGCCGGTCGGCGAGGCGCACGTGGTCGAGGCCATGCACGTGCACCATGCCGTGGCGGGCGGGGAAGGCAACGGCGGCATGATCCTCGCGGCCGCGCACCACGGGCGTGATGCCCTCGTGGCGATGGCGCTGGTGGCGCAGGCCATGCGCGCGGGCGCCTCGCTCCGCGAGCTGGCCGACACGCTGCCTCGCTACGTGATGATCAAGGACAAGCTCGATCGGCCGCACGAGCCGTGGGAGCGCGCCGCCGAGCGCTTGCGGCGGGCCTTCGACGGCTGGGGTCTCGACGCCAGCGACGGCATGCGGTTCGCTCGCGGCGAGGCGTGGGTGCACGTGCGTTCGTCGGGGACGGAACCGGTGGTGCGAGTGATCGCCGAGTCCCCCGAGGCGGGTGACACGCGTGCGATCGTGGATCAGGCGCGTCGGGCACTCGACGCGGCGAGCGGGAGGTAGCGCCATGTGCGGCATCGTCGGCTACGTCGGGCATCGAGAGTGCCTTCCGATCCTCATCGAGGGCCTGAAGCGCCTCGAGTACCGCGGCTACGACTCGGCGGGAGTGGCGCTGCACGCCGAAGGGCGTCTGCAGATCGTGAAAGCGGCGGGCAAGATCCGCCAGCTCGAGGCACGATTGCTCGACCATCCCGTGAAAGGCCGCTTCGGCATCGCGCACACGCGCTGGGCCACGCACGGCGAGCCGAACGACATCAACGCCCACCCGCATACCGACGAGGCGCGGCAGGTTGCGCTCGTGCACAACGGCATCATCGAGAACTACTCCACGCTCAAGAGCGCGCTCATCTCCGAGGGGCACACGTTCACCACCGACACCGACACCGAGGTGCTCGCACACCTGATCGAGAAGTACCTGAAGCGCGGGCTCAAGCTGGAGCGCGCCGTGGGCGCCGCACTGCGCGACGTCGAGGGAACGTACGGCCTGGTGGTGATGTGCACGTCGGAACCGGGCGTGCTCGTTGGCGCGCGCAATGGCAGCCCCATGGTGCTCGGCATCGCCGACGGCGAGTACTACCTGGCCTCGGACGTGGCCGCGATCGTCGAGCACACGCGGCAGGTCATCTACCTGGATGACGGCGAGATGGCGGTGCTCACGCCTGACGGTTTCCACACGGCGACGATCTCGCACGAGCGCGTGCAGAAGGAAGTGCATGACGTGGACTGGGACCTGTCCCAGATCGAGAAGGGCGGCTTCGAGCACTTCATGCTCAAGGAGATCATGGAGCAGCCGGACGCCGTGCGGAACGCGAGCCGCGGGCGCATCATCGTCGAGGAGGGCCTGGCGCGACTCGGCGGGCTGAACCTCACCACCGAGCAACTGCGCGAGATCCGCCGCATCATCATCCTCGGCTGCGGCACGTCGTGGCATGCCGGCTTGATCGGCGAGTACATGCTCGAGGAGTACGCGCGCATCCCGGTCGAGGTGGAATACGCCTCGGAGTTCCGCTACAGGAACCCGGTGCTCGACGAGGGCACGCTCGTGCTGGTGATCTCCCAGTCGGGCGAGACCATCGACACGCTCGCCGCCATGCGCGAGGCGCGCCGCCGCGGCGCGCGCGTGCTGGGCGTGGTGAACGTGGTGGGCTCGACGATCGCCCGCGAATCGGACGGCGGCGTGTACATCCACGCCGGACCCGAGATCGGCGTGGCGTCCACGAAGGCGTTCACCAGCCAGGTCACCGTGCTGGCGCTGCTCACGCTGTTGCTCGGCCGCATCCGCGGGTTGTCGCGCGACTACGGGATCGAGATCGCGCGCGAGCTGCAGGCGCTGCCCGACAAGATCGAGAAGGCGCTCCAGGGTCGCGACTCCGTGCGCCGCATCGCGGAGCTGTACGGCCGCCACGACAACTTCATCTACCTGGGCCGCGGCTTCAACTTCCCAGTCGCGCTCGAGGGCGCGCTGAAGCTCAAGGAGATCTCGTACATCCACGCCGAGGGCTATCCGGCCGCCGAGATGAAGCATGGCCCCATCGCGCTCATCGACGAGAACATGCCGGTGGTGTTCATCTGCACTCGCGACTCCGCGTACGAGAAGGTGATGAGCAACATGATGGAGGTGCGAGCGCGCAAGGGCCGGATCATCGCCGTGGCGACCGAGGGTGACACCGACGTGCAGACGCGCGCCGACCACGTCCTCTATGTGCCCGCCACCATTCCGATGCTGCAGCCCATCCTGTCTGTCATCCCGCTGCAACTGCTGGCCTACGATATCGCCGTCGCGCGTGGATGCGACGTGGACCAGCCCCGCAACCTGGCAAAGAGCGTCACCGTCGAGTGACGCGGGAGGCCCCCGTGAAGAGCCCGCTGCACGTGAACGACGCCCCGAAGGCGATCGGACCCTATTGCCAGGCGCAGGTGGTGCGGCTGCACGGCGGCCAGAAGCTGGTGTACACCTCGGGCCAGGTGGGCCTGGACCCGCACTCGGGAGAGTTGGTGACGGGCGGGGTGAAGGAGCAGACGTCGCGCGCGCTCGAGAATCTCTCCGCCGTGCTGCGCGGTGCCAGCCTGACGCTGGCTGACGTGGTGAAGACGACGGTGTACCTGGCCGACATGCAGGACTTCGCCGCGATGAACCAGGTGTACGGGGCCGCGTTCGGTGAGAACCCGCCGGCCCGCACCACCATCGCGGCCGCGGGACTGCCGAAGAGCGCGCGCGTCGAGATCGATTGCGTGGCGCTGGGGCGCGACCACTGAACTCGTCCGCCACCCGCCGTCGCCTCGCCCGCCGGGGAGCCCACGCGTGACCGAACGCCGTCGCATCGAGATCCAATTGACCGCGCAAGTCTCGGGCGCGGGTTGAGCGGCAAAGCTGGGTCCGGCGGACCTGCGTCAAGTCTTGAAGTTGCTGCGGCAGCCGCCGCGCGATCGGCGCGTGCTCGTCGACGCCTCCACGCTCGACGACGCGGGCGTCTTCGCGCTGGGCCGTCGCGACGCGCTCATCCAGACGGTGGATTTCTTCACGCCCATCGTGGACGACCCGTACGATTTCGGGCGGATCGCCGCGGCGAACGCGCTGTCAGACGTGTACGCCATGGGCGGGCGCCCACTCACGGCGCTGGCCCTGCTGTGCGCGCCAGAGCGCACGCTCCCGGCCGAAGTGCTGGCGGCGGTGTTGCAGGGCGGCCTCGACACCATGCGGCGCGCGGGTGTGAGCGTCGTGGGCGGGCACTCGGTGCGCGATCCGGAGCTCAAGTTCGGCTATGCGGTCACCGGCATCGCCGAGCGCCGCTCGCTGCTCCTGAACTCGCTCGCGCGCGCTGGCGACCGTGTGTTCCTCACCAAGCCGCTCGGCACCGGCATCCTGTCCACGGCGCTGAAGCAGGGGCGGCTGGACGGGCCGGGGACGCGCCGGCTGGCCCGGCACATGGCGTCGCTCAACCGCGCGGCGTCCGAGGCCGCGGTGGCGGCGGGTGCGCGTGCGGCCACGGACGTGACCGGATTCGGGCTGCTCGGGCACGCGTCGCAGGTGGCGGACGCATCGGGCGTCACGCTCGCATTGCGACCCGGCCCGCGCTGGTTCCTGCCGCGCGTGCTGGAGCTGGTCGCCGCCGGCGTGGCCCCGGGCGGACTCGCGCGCAATCGCGAGTATTATGAGGCATCGGTGGACTCCAGTGCACTGGCCGAGGCGTGGGTGCAGGCGCTCTACGATCCGCAGACCTCGGGCGGTCTGCTCGTGGCCGTGCCGGCGCGGCGAGCCCCGGCGCTGATGCAGGCACTGAAGCGGCGGCGCACGTGGTTCGTTGAAGCGGGCGAGGTGCGGCGGCGGGGAGCGAAGTCCGTGGTGCTGTCGCCGGCATGATGGCGGAGATGCGGGAGCGAATGGGATCTGGTGGTCCCCGGGGACTTCAAATCCTCAGGTCGGGCGCCCCTGGTGTCCGAGGTGGGTTCGATTCCCACGCGTTCCCGCCATTCTCCCTGCGGCTGGCGCTTGGAATGCTCGCGTTGCTCGCAAGCCCGCTCGCGAGCCACGCGCAGGCGCCCGCGGCGGACTCGCTGGCGCCTCCCCCTGCGCGCGTCCTGGTCACCGGTGTCGCCACGGCCCCCGCGGCAGACAGCACGCGTCGCAAGCCCTGGCACGAGCAACCGCGATTCGTCATGGCGCGCTCCCTGCTTGTGCCGGGCTGGGGGCAGATGCACAACCGCGCCTGGCTCAAGGCGGTGCTCGTCGCGGGAACGGAAGTCTGGATCGGCACGCGCATCGTCCAGGACGAGCGAAACCTCGAGCGGCTGGCGCGCGATCTGGATGGGGCGCAGCGCGAACCAGGCCAGCCCCGTGTTGACGGGATCGTGAACGAGTACAATGCCCTGCTCGACCAGAGGCTTGGGCGGCAGTGGATGCTCGCTGGCGTGATCGCCTACGCCCTGGTGGACGCGTACGTTGACGCGCACTTCCGTGGATTTGACCTCGAATTCCAGAACGACCCGGCGCTCCCCGCCGGCGCCTCTCCCGCCGACTTGGCGGGGCGGAGCGGCCGGCACAGGATGCGCCTTGCCCTACGGTGGGACTTTTGACCGATCCCCGGCTCCAGCACATCCGCAATTTCTGCATCGTCGCGCACATCGACCATGGCAAGAGCACGCTGGCGGACCGGCTGCTCGAGCTCACGCACACGCTGACGCCGCAACAGATGAAGGCGCAGGTGCTGGACGACATGGACCTCGAGCGCGAGAAGGGCATCACCATCAAGTCGCATGCCATCGCCATGGAGTGGCGGGCCCACGACGGGCACAATTACGAGCTGAACCTGATCGACACGCCCGGGCACGTGGACTTCACGTACGAGGTGTCGCGCGCGCTGGCCGCGTGCGAGGGCGCGATCCTCGTGGTGGACGCCTCGCAGGGCATCGAGGCCCAGACGCTCAGCAACTACTTCCTCGCCAAGGACCAACACCTCACCATCGTCGGCGCCATCAACAAGGTGGACCTGCCGGCGGCTCGCCCAGACGAGATCGCGCTCGAGATCGAGCACGTCGTCGGCGTGCCGGCGGAGCACGTCTGCCGCATCAGCGCGAAGACGGGACTTGGCGTGGAGGAGTTGCTGGAGCGGGTCATTGCCGACGTGCCGCCGCCCACCGGCGAGCCGGACGGGCCGTTCCGCGCGCTCATCTTCGACTCCAAGTTCGACCAGTATCGCGGCGTGGTCTGCCTGGTGCGCGTGGTGGATGGCTCGCTCAAGGCGGGGGACCACATCCAGTTCCTGTCCACCGGCGCGCGACACGAGGTCACCGAGGTCGGCAAGCTGCGCCTCAAGCTCGACGCTGAGCCCGTGCTGTCGGC
>JANNKI010000244.1:0-3289 GCA_031396225.1 bacterium
GCCACGCGGACACGGCCTTCCATCACGCACACGCAGGTCCCGAAGCTGTGCCGCAGCACTGCGAACGACGTGCCCACCGCGCGCACGCTCGCCTCGGGTGTCGTCACGTCGAGGTGCGCGCCGTGGAACGCCTGGCCCGTCGTGAAGTAGGCGTCGCCCGATTCGAGGCGCACGGTCATGCGGCGCCACCACATCCGGTTGGGCGCCGCCGACAGCGTGAGGTTGGCGTCCGGCCCGATCGCCACGGCGGCCACGCCGGGCGCGGTCAGGTCCAGCGTGATCGCGCCCTCCACGCGGACGCGGCCGCCGCGGCGAAGGGCAAGAGAAAGCGCGGAGGTGTCCGCAAGTGTGAACGCCCGGCCGGCCACCCACACCCGGCCCGAGCCATTGGCCGCCAGCAGGCGCCAGTCCGGACCGCGGTTCGCCTGGAACACCAGCGCCAGCACCACGCCGGCTGCGAACGGCAGCAGCACCTCGGGGCGCGCGAACCATGGCCCACGCAGCAGCAGTCCGCGCCGGCGCCCGATGCGGCCCGTCACGAAGTCCTCGCGCAGCCGTGCGCGGAAGACGTCGGCGGCGCGCGGGCGAGAGAGGACGTGCACCGCATCGCGGGCGGCGCGCTCGCCGGTCGAGAGGTCGTGGTCGTCGTGCGTGCTCACACGCGCCCCCTCAAGCTTCGTTCCAGCGCGGCCAGCGCGCGCGAGTAGCGCTTGCGCGCGGCGTCGTGCGCGATGTGCAGCACCTCGGCCACCTGCCGATGGTCCAGTCCCTGGTAGTCGTGCAGCACGATGGTCGTGCGCAGCGGTTCGGGTAGCTCGAGGAGCGCCGCCTGCACCAGCCGCTCGCGCTCGGACCGCAGCGCGTCCTGCTCCGGGTCGTTGCGTCCCGAGGACAGCGACGCGGCCGCCGCGGGGTCGTTCACGTCGGCGGCTCGCCGGCTCATGCGATAGGCGCTGGAGCGCCACAGGTCGCGGCACACGTTCGTGGTGATGGTCACGAGCCACGGCGCGGGGTCACGCGTCGGGTCGAGCCGATCGGCTGCGCGATGCACCTTGAGGAACACCTCCGAGGCCGTGTCCTCGGCCAGGGTCCGATCGCCAAGCATGCGCCATGCGAGGCCGAACACGAGGTCGAGGTACCGGTCGTAGAACGCCCCCATCGCCTCGGGGTCGCGGGTGCGAACGCGTTCGAGCAGCGCGCGGTCCGGGGCCGCCTCGGCCGAGGCGGGGGGCAGGGTCACTGCTACCGGTACGGACGGGCCCGGCGGATGTGATGGGGAATCGGGCGTGCTCAAGCGGGGGACTCCCGTGGCCGGGGCGCCTACCGGGCGGCTCTCACCCGGCGGGGACGGGCCAGTATGCACGCCGCGTGCGGGGCGCGCGAGCCGCGAGTGGATCCCGCGCTCAGGCCGCGGCGCGGTCCTCGGCGCCAGCGTCCAGCGCGGCGTGCGCCTCGGGAGCGAGCGGCAGGCGGATCCAGAACGTGGAGCCTTCGCCCGCCCGGCTGTTCACGCCCACGTGGCCGCCGTGCAGTTCGGTGATGCGCTTCACGAGATGCAGGCCGATCCCGAGCCCGCCGCGCGCGTCCGCATCCTCGGCCACGTTCTGGCCGAACAGCTCGAAGATGTGCGTGGCGGTGTCGGGCGCGATCCCGGGCCCGCGGTCGTTCACCTCGACCCGCACGTAGGAGCCGTCCAGGTGCGCGCTCAGCACGACGGGCTTGTCGCGCGGGCTGAACTTGATCGCGTTCACGATCAGGTTCACCAGCACCTGCCGGATCTTCACCTCGTCCACAGACAGCATGGGCAGCAGGTCCTCGAGCTCCGCGCGCACGGTCACGCCGTACTTACTGGCGGTTCCGCGCGTGGTCTCCACGGCACCGCGCGCCACCTCGCGAATGTCGAGCTGGCGCGGCTTCAACGCCAGCTTGCCGCTCTCGAGCCGCGACAGGTCGAGGATGTCCTCGATGAGCGACAGCAACCGCTGCGCCTCGACGCGCAACCGGCCCACGAACTCGCGGGCCTGGTCGCGGGACAGCTTGCCATCGTGGTCGTCGAGCAGTTCCGCGTATGCGATGACGCTGGTGAGCGGCGTCTTCAGCTCGTGGCTGGCCGTGCCGAGGAACACGTCCTTCATGCGGTTCAGGTCCACGAGCTTCTCGTTGTCGGCTTCCAGCTCGCGCGTGCGGCGACCCATGCGCTCCATGACCTCGGCGCGGTCGATGACCGCGGCGATGTGCTCCGCGAACACGCGCAGCACCTCGAGGTGGTGGTCTCCGAACGATTCCGTGTGATTGATGCGGTTCACGTTGAGCACGCCCACCACGCGCTCACCGATGGCGAGCGGCAGAGACAACGCCGAGGTGATGCGCCGGTTGCCCTTGTAGTGGCGGCCGATCTCCGCCGAGGGGGCCTTCTCGCCCAGCGAGAGCGCTTCCCGCCGCAGCGCCACCCAGCCGGCGATGCCCTCGCCGATCTTCTTGCGGGCGCCTCGCGAGAACTCCGCCTCCAGCCCGTACGATGCGCGCGTCACCAGCTCGCCGTTCTCGGGCTCGAGGATCATGATGCTGGCCTGCTGCGCCTTGAGCGTGCTCACGACACGGCGCACGATGATCTCGAGGATCACGTCGCTCCGGAGTTGCAGTTGGAGCGTGGTGCTCACCTGGAACAGCGCGGTGAGCTCGGACAGCCGCGTGCTGGCGTCCACACGGTCGTTCTCCTCGCGCGAGAGGGCCTTGACCGCGCGGTGGAGTTCACGCTGTTGCAGGATGGTGTAGAGGCAGAACAGGATCACGAGTCCCGCGAGCGCCACCGTGACGATGTAGGGATTGTCGATGCCCACCGGCAGCTCACTCGTGCCGGTCAGGCCGAGCACGCGCGCATAGAGCGCGGGCACCACGGTGGTGAGCGCGATGAGCAGCGCGAATGCCGCGGCCCACAACATCCAGCCGGCACGCTGCAGGTGAGTCCAACGGATCTCGGTGCGCGAGTTCATGCGTTCCCCGGTCCCTGGGTTCGTGGGGGCCCCTGTGACTCCAACCCAGTCATCGGCCACTTGCCCCCGGGATTTGAGGAACAATCCTCAGGCTCGCCCCCCGGGCCCCCCGTGCCGAAATGCGCCAGACACACTAGATTGCGGCCCATGGACGTGACCTCCTTCCGCGCCCGGTGGCTGGGCCCCCTGCTGGTCGTGGCGGCCCTGGCGGCGCTCTACGCCGGCGCGCTCGGCAGCGCTTTCGTCAATGACGACTACCTGTTCCTCGAGCAGGCCCGGCGGCACGGGCTGGTGGA
>JANNKI010000294.1:0-5708 GCA_031396225.1 bacterium
ACGCTCGAGCGCGCCGCGCAGCTCGTGCATCTCGCCAGCGGTGCCATGCGCGTCCCACGCGATGGCGCGCAGGTCCGCGGCGCGCGTGGCCGCGGGCAGCGACACGGGCGACGTGGTGGGCGCGTCGGGGTCCACGAACTCCACCGCGAGCGAGTCGCCGTCGGTGCGCACGAACAGGAACTGGTCGCCCTCGGGCACGCGGCGCTCCACGATGGTTCGCGCGAGCGGCACGAGCAGGTAGCGCTCGAGGCTGCGCTTGAGCGGGCGCGCCCCGAGGTCGGTTGTAAAGCCGCGGTCGAGCAGGAACTCGAGCGCGCCTTCCTCGATCTCCACCGCCCACTCCCGACGGCGGAGCCCGCGTCGCGCCGACGCGTCGGCGATCTCCTTGTGCAGGATGCGGCGCATGACGTCGCGCGTGAACGGCCGGAACACCACCACGCGGTCCAACCGGTTGCGCAGCTCGGGCGCGAACGCGCGCGAGACCGAGCGCTCGACCGCCGCGGAGCTGAAGGCGTCGCCGCCCTCGGCGAAGCCCAGTCGCTCGCCGGTGCCGAGCGTGGCGCCGAGGTTGGAGGTGAGGATGATGATGCTGTTCCGGAAATCCGCGATCTCGCCCGCCGCGTCGGTGAGCCGGCCGTCGTCGAAAACTTGCAGGAACAGGTTCCACACGCGCGGGTGTGCCTTCTCGAACTCGTCCAGCAGCACCACCGAGAACGGCTGCCGGCGGATGGCGGCCGCCAACGAACCGCCGCCCGCCGCGGTGGCGGCCCCGGTCACGCGGTCCATCCCCAGGCCGTCGGCGAGTTCACTCATGTCGAGCCGCAACAGGCGGTCCTCTGAGCCGAACAGCCAGTTGGCGAGCGCCTTGGCCAGCTCGGTCTTGCCCGTGCCGGTGGGACCGGCGAACAGGAACACGCCGTAGGGACGCTTGGGATCGGTGACGCCGGCCTTCAAAAGCGCCACGCGTTCGACCAGCGCACCCACGGCGTCGGGCTGGCCGATGACGCGCTCCTCGAGCTTCGCGCGGAGTGCCTCGAGGTCGAGCACACGGCGGTCGTCCAGGAGGTCGGCGGGCAGGCCGGTGAGCGACGACACCGCCTTCAACACGTCTTCATGCTGCAGCGCCACTGGCGCTGCCTCGGGGTCGCCCGGCGCCACGGCGGTGACGGCCAGCTCGAGCATGCGCAGCACGCCGCCCGGCGCGCGCAGCGACGACAGGTACTGGCGCGACAACTGCGCCGCCTCGTCCAGGAGCCACGCCTCCACCGTCACGCGCCGCTCGTGCGCGACGCGCTCGGCCCAGCCCGCGAGCAACGTCGTGACCTCGGCATCGCGCGCCGGGGCCAGGCGCACGACCTCGAACAGTCGACCGATCTCGGGCCGCTCCGAGAGCAACCGGTCGAGCGTGCCCGGGCGCGTCTCGCCCAGCGCCAGGATCTCGCCCGACTCGAACGCGGGCATGAGTTGCTCGAGCGCTCCGGTGGGCGATTGCATGGCGCGCCCCGACCACAACAGCTGGTGGAAGTCGGGCACCAACCACAGCGTCCTGGGCTCCGCCGCGAGTCGTTTGCGCAGATCCAGGAGCCGGCGCTCGAGCATGCCCACGAACGACATGCCGGCGTTCAACTGCGAAGCGCCCGCCTCGTAGATGCGCCAGCCTGCGCGCGAGAGATGCGCGGCGACGCGGCGAGCGAGCGCGGTCTTGCCCACGCCCGACTCCCCCACCACCAGCACGGGCCGCGGCGGCTGCGACGTGAGCGCCTTCACCACGCGTTCGAAACACTCCTCGAGGCCCTGCGAGGAGTACACCGCGGGCTCTGGCATCTTGCCGCGGTCATGCCACTGGCCGATGCCCTTCAAGTCGCCGGCGCTCTCTGGATCCTGCGGGCCGTACCCCACGCGCGGTGCGGACTGCGGGCCGGCTTCGAGCACGCGCTTGAGCGCGGTCACGAACGGCTCGACCAGCGTGGCGTCCTGCTCCTCGAGCACCGTCTCCAACAGCTCCTCGGCACGCTCGGGCGTTGGCAGGTCCGCGCCGTCCAGCGTGAGCGGCGCCAGGGCGGCACGCCGTCGCAGGAATCGCTCGAGTGCGACGGCGTGCCCGCTGCTGGCCCACTGCCGGTCGAGTCGCGCCACGGTGCGGCCAGCGAGCCGAGTGTCGTCCGCGTGCCAGGCCTCGAGCACGCGCAGCACGCCGTCGCCGTTCCATGGATGAAAGCGATTGAGTTGCGCGAGCAGCAACGTCTCGCTGGCCTCGTCCAGTGGCCGGCGCGTGAACGCGTCGAGCGCGGCGATGGCCGGGTAGAGCCGCTCGCCTTGCACCAGGTCCACGAGCAGCGCGGCGGGCACGTCGGGGTCGGCGAGCAACTGCACCGCTTCGCGATAGCCGGGGAGTGCCGCCAGGTGCTCGGGGCGCGTCACCTCGGGCGAGACCTGCGTGATCTCGAACAGCAGCATGTAGAGCCGCCGCAGCAGCGGGTCGGTCATGCCGCGGTCGGCCTCGGAGCGGGCGGCCTCCGTGCCCGGAAGCGCTGCCGGGGTGCGGCTGGCGGCGCGGCGGCGGAAGAACCACCACGCGGCGACGACCAAGGCCAGGAGTGCGAGGGCGTAGGGCACGGGGCACCAAGGGGGAGGACGGCTTCAAGCATTCCGGTCCACCCACGGGACTGTCAAGCGGCGAGGCAATCCCCGGGCATGAACCGACCGTCAGCCGCGGCGACCTCGCCAGTCGTCGAGCACGTCGCGCAGCGTTGCCTGGAGTGGTCGTGTCACGCTCCACCCCGTCTGTCGCGTCATGCGCGACGGGTCGCCCACCAGCCACGGCAGGTCAACGGGCCGCATCCGCGCGGGGTCCACTTCGACACGGATCTTCACGCGTGCCAGGCTCGCGAGATCCGACACGAGCGTGCGCAGGCGCACGCCCTCGCCGCGGCAGACGTTGTACACCTCGCCGCGCCCGCCGCGTTCGAGCAGTGCGCAGTAGCCCGCCACGATGTCGCGCACGTCGGACAGGTCGCGCGTCACGTCGAGATTGCCCACGCGCAGCACCGGCTCGGCGCCGCTCGCCTCGATCGCCACCAACTGTTGCGCGAACGATGGCACCACGAACCGCGGGGTCTGCCCGGGGCCGGTATGGCCGAACGAGCGCGCGCGCACCACGTCGAGCGCGTGCGCCTCGGCATAGGCGCGCGCCACCTCCTCGGCGGCGGCCTTGCTGAGCGCGTAGGGGCTCAACAGCGCGAACGGCGTGTCCTCGTTGGCGCGCGTGCCCGGCTCGATGGCTCCATACACCTCGCTCGTGCTCTCCACCAGCACGCGCGCGGCGGGAGCGTGCGCCCGCACCGCCTCGAGCAGCGTCCACGTGCCGCTCACGTTGGCGCGGAACGTCTCTTCCGCTGCCTCGAACGAACGCGCCGCGCTGCTCTGCCCCGCCAGGTGCACGATCGCGTCGGCCGGCGCCGCGGCCACGGCCGCGCAAGCCTGCGCGAGATCCGCGAAGTCCGCCTCGTGCCAGCTCTCGAGCGGCGCGTCGGACGCCGGGGCGCCCAGGCCCGCGCCGCGCACGTGCGCGCCGTGCGAAGCGAGCGCCTTCACCAGGTGCGGGCCGACGAAGCCGCCGGCCCCGGTGACGAGCACATGTGCTCCTCGAAGCGTCGTCATGCCGTAGTACCGCGCCGGGCGAGGCTCACGAGCTCGCGCCAGCCCACGTGACGCAGGACGAGCAGCGCGGCCAGCGTCACTCCGCCCGCAGCGGCACCGGCCGCGATCACCGACCACCACGGCGCGGCGATGGCGTCGTCGAGTCGGCCTCCGACGAATGAGCCGAACACCGCGGCAAGAGTGGGCACGACGAACGGCTCCCACAGCCATCGGCCGAGCGGCCATCCGAGCGCGCGCCCGAGCCGGAACGCGAACCACAGCGCGGAGACCAGGTTGGCGATGGCGAGGGCCACGAGCGCCCCCTCGAACCCCATGCGCGGCACGAGCACCAGGCCGAGCGCCGCGTGCACGAGCAGGGCGAGGCCCGACCATTCGAGTTCGAGGCCGGTGCGTCCCACGCCGCGCGCGATCGCGCCCGAGACGCCGCCCACCACCGCGGCGTAGGCGGCCACCGCGAGACCGCGCAACGCCAGCGTCGCGGCGGAATCGCCGTGGCCGAGCCATGCCACGAACAGCGGCGGCGCGACCGTGACCAGCGCCGAGGTCACGATCGCCCCGGCGGCGGTCACGAAACGACCCGCGCGCCGGTGGAGCGATTGCAGCCGCTCGGTCTCGGCGCGCGCGTGCAGCACCGAGGCCTCGGGGATCATGGCCACCAGCGCCAGCTGCGCGAACGTGAAGCTGGCCGTGGTGACCCGGAGCCCGAGTTCATAGGGCACCACCGCGGCGAGCGAGATCATGCGCACGATGAGCAGCTTGCCGAACTGCTGGTGCGCCACGCCGAGCGCATTGGCGAGCTGGAGCGGAACGCCGTAGCCGAGCGATGCGCGCCAGCGCCGGAGCGAGGTGCGGAGCGGTCCCCAGCGAAACTCCGTCACGCCGCGCGCGATCAGCGTCAGCCCCACGAGCCAGGCCGCGAGCCAGCCCACCACGACCGCGGCGAGGCAGCCGGGCAGCCCGGTGTCGGTGACCAGCGCCAGTGTCAGTCCAGCCACCTGCGCCAGCGAAGCCGTGAGCGTGACGATGTTGGCCAGGTCGAAGCGGTCCCAGGCCTGCAGCACCGCGGCCGTGGTGTTGG
This sequence comes from bacterium, assembly GCA_031396225.1. Classification (GTDB taxonomy): domain Bacteria; phylum Eisenbacteria; class RBG-16-71-46; order RBG-16-71-46; family RBG-16-71-46; genus JAIOPA01. The sequence goes on from JANNKI010000294.1 coordinate 4,739, forward strand.
CGAGCCCGCCCAGCGTGAACACCCCCGCGCCCACGAGGAACGCCGCCGCGGCCAGCGGCCGGGCGTCTCCCGAGATGCGCAACAGGTCCAGCGCCGGTTCGCGCGCGACCCACACCACACCGAACCACAGCACGCCGAGCACGACGTAGCCCATGGCCGCGAGCGTGGCGTACTCGCCGGCCTCCGCCCCCGCGTCGCGCGCGCGCGCGGATGCGCCGAAGCGCAGCGCCACCTGCGAGAATCCCAGGTCGAGCGAGCCGAGCCAGCCGGAGAGCGCGTAGAACAGCGACCACACGCCGAAGCCCTCGGGGCCGAGCGCGCGCAGGAGCGGCGGCGTGAGCACCAACCAGGCCAGCATGGCCACCACGCGGCCACTCGCGGAGTGGAACGAGTTGCGCACGAGCCGGGTGCCGAGACCGAGCGGTGGGACGGGCGTCGCGCTCATGGCGGTCAGCGCGGGCGTCAGCGCGAGCGCCAGTGCTCCAGCATGTCCTCGAGCGTCTGCTCGAACGGGATCGTGGGCTGCCAGCCGGTCGCCTTCACGAACTTCGAGTTGTCGCCCAGGAGGATCTGCACGTCGGAGGGCCGCAGCCGAGCCGGGTCCTGGCGCACCTCGATCTTGGTCTTCGTATGGGCGAGCAGCATGTCGAGCACCTCGCGGATGCTCCAGCAGCGGCCGCGGCAGATGTTGTACGCCTCGCCCGGCTCGCACTTCTCCAGCGCCAGCACGTAGGCCCGCACCATGTCGCGCACGTCGGTGCGAACCCATGACCCGCGAGTCCGGTCCATAGAGGGACGAACGACGACCTCCCTGGAGCCAGCCCATGCGCGCCCCCTTCCTGCCTCTGCTCGCCCTGATCCCCGCCTTCTTCCTCGCCGGCCCCGGCGCACACCGCGCCCCGGCCGACGAGCCGCTGCCTGCCGCCGCTCCCCATGCGCCGCGGCACCCCGAGCGAGTCGCGCCCAAGAC
>JANNKI010000307.1:0-2545 GCA_031396225.1 bacterium
GCACGGCGCACGCGCGCTGGGCCAGCCCGAGTATGCGGAGCGCGCCGCGCGCGCCGCGGAGTTCGTGTGGACGCGATTGCGCGCGGCCGACGGCTCGCTGCTTCGCCGCTGGCGAGATGGCGAAGCGGCATTCGCCGGCCAGCTCGACGATCACGCCTACTTCGCACACGCCTGCCTTGAACTTTTCACCGCAACGCATGCTCCCGTTTGGCTCGAACGTGCCGCGGGCGTCACGGAGTCGATGCTGGCGCGTTTCTGGGACGATCAAGACGGCGGTTTCTTCGAGTCCCCGGCCGGAGAGGCCAGCGGCCTCCCCCGTCTCAAAGACGCTTTTGACGGCGCCGAACTCGCCGGCAACTCGGTGGCGGCAGAAGTGTTATGGCGACTGGGTTCGCTGCTCGAGCGCCCCGGGTGGCTCGAGCGCGCCGCACGCACGTTCGAGTTTCACGCGCGCCGGCTCGCGAGCGCGCCGTGGGCGATGCCGCGCATGGTGGCCGCGATGGAGCGCGCCGCGACGCCGCCTCGCCACGTGGTGATCGCGGGCGAGCGCGAGCGCGACGACACGCGTGCGCTGCTGGCGGTGTACGAGTCGCGGCTCCGGCCGGACCAGGACCTGGTGGTGGTGAGCGACGCGACGCGAGCGGCGCTCGCGCGGTGGGCGCCATTCACCGCAGCGCTTCCCATGCGCGACGGACGTGCCACCGCGTATGTTTGTGTGGACCATGCCTGTCAGCTGCCCGTGCACGAGCCCGAAGCGCTCGCGGCGCTGCTGGACGAGTGAGCACGCTGGAACGGGAGAGGACATGAAGCGAAAGCTTCGAGAGTGGGCGATGCGCGCGCGGCGCGCGGCACGGGCCGCGTTGCTGGGAGTGCTCTTCGTTGCGGTCGCGCATGCGCAGATCGGCGGGTCCGAGGGCACGCCCGCGGCGGACAAGCTCGTCCAGGCCACCGCCGCGCCGATCTCGGTGCCCGCGGGCGGCAGCGCCAGCGTGCTCGTGAAGCTCGCGATCCTGCCGGGCTGGCACGTGAACGCGAACCCGCCGGCACTCGACTACAACATCCCCACCACGGTCACGATCAAGGGCGCACCCGGGCTCACGCCCGGCCGCGTGCGCTACCCGGCGGGCAGGCAGCAGAAGTTCGGCTTCGAGGATTCGCCGCTGCTCGTGTACGACGGCGCCGCCGAGGTGCGTGTGCCGATCGCGGCGTCAGTTGGCGCCACATCGCAAACGCTACAGGGGGCGGTCGAGTACCAGGCGTGCAACGACGAAGTCTGCCTGCCGCCCGTCTCGGTGCCGTTCACGGTGGACGTGACCGTCACCGCGGCCGTGGCCGGGGCGGCGACGACGCCGTCCGACAGCGCGGAACCCATGGCCGCCGCTACCGATACGCCGGAGAACAGCCTGCTCAGCACCGCGCCTCCCGCCAACGGCACGGAGCCAGTCGCCGTGCGCAACCAACTGGAGGCGGCGCTCGCGGGCGGTGGGCTCGCCTGGTTCGCCGCGCTGTTCGTGGGTGGGCTGCTCTTGAACCTCACGCCGTGCGTGTTCCCTATGCTCGGCGTGACCGTGAGCATCTTCGGTGCGCGACAGAAGGAACGGCTCCCCAGGGTGTTCAGCCTCGCCATGCTCTACGTGCTCGGTATCTGCGTCACCTACACCGCACTCGGTGTGGTGGCGGCGCTCACGGGCGGGCTCTTTGGCGCGGCGCTCCAGAGCGTGTGGGTGAACGTCGTGATCGGTGGCCTCATGCTGCTTCTCTCGCTCGGCATGTTCGGCGCGTACGAGATGCAGCCGCCCTCGTGGATCATGGACCGGCTCGGCGGTGCGCAGGCCACCAACTTCGCGGGCGCGTTCGTCTCCGGCCTGGGTGTGGGCGTCATCGCCGCGCCGTGCGTGGGACCGTTCGTGGTGGCCGTGCTTGCGTTGATCGCCCAGAAGGGCGACGTGGGCTTCGGCGTGAGCACCATGTTCACGCTGTCGCTGGGCCTCGGGTTCCCGTACCTGTTCCTCGCCACGTTCTCCAACCTGCTTCAAGCACTTCCAAAGTCGGGCGGCTGGATGGTGTGGGTGAAGCACGTGTTCGGCACGCTCATGGCGGCGATCGGGCTCTACTACCTATCCATCGGCTTCGTGCCGGACCTGGCCCCGTGGGTGTTGCCGGCGGCGCTGCTCCTGGGCGGTGCGTGGCTGGGCTTCCTGGACAGGAGTGCGGGCGCCCGGGGTCCATTCCGCGCGTTCACGCAGGGAGCCGGCATCGTGGCGCTGGTGGCGGGCGTGGTGCTGGGCTCGCAGTTGTACCAGGCGCTCACGCGCACGCTCACGTTCAAGCCCTACGACCCCGCCGCGGTGCAGGCCAGCCTCGATGACGGACGTCCGGTGATGATCGAGTTCTCGGCCGACTGGTGCGTCCCGTGCCACGAACTGGAGATCAACACGCTCAGCGACCCGCGCGTGGTGGCCGCGGCGAGCCGCTTCGACCGCTACAAGGTGGACCTCACCAAGTACGACGCGCCGGGATCCCAGGCATCACGCCAGCGATACGG
>JANNKI010000327.1:0-1681 GCA_031396225.1 bacterium
GCTCGGGCCGCATGATCCTCACCACGCCGCGCGAACCTCATCCGATCGTCATCGAGCACGTTCTCGGCATCGGCTCGATCGACGACAAGGTCGCGGACCTCCTGGGCACCAAGCGCGTCACGCTGGGGTAGACACGATGGCCGCCGCCGTAGGGCGGTAGTCGCTGGGTCTCCCGAGTAGCGGGGATTCGTCCAGGGCTCTCGCCCTGGGGCTACCCCATTCGACGATCAAGGTCGAAACCTCAGGGAGACCCAGCGATGAACAAGTCTAGCCAGATTTGGGTGGGCCTGGACGTCCACAAGGAGTCGGTGTCGGTCGCGGCGTTTCGGGAGGGCGAGGATCGCCCGATCCACCAGGAGCGGCTGGGCCCCAGCGACGAGGCCCTCCGGCGGGTGCTACGCCGGTTGAGCCGGGAGGGGAAGGTCAGGGCCTGCTACGAGGCTGGCGGCTTCGGCTACGTGCTCCAGCGCAAGCTCTCGGCCTGGGGCTACGCGTGCGATGTGGTGGCGCCGAGCCTGATCCCGCGCAAGCCCGGAGACCACGTCAAGACCGACCGTCGCGACGCGCTCAAGCTGGCCGAGTTCAACCGTAGCGGGCACCTGACGCACGTCTACGTGCCCACGCCGGAAGACGAGCGCTGGCGCAGCGTCGTGCGAGCGCGGCGCGCGTTCCAGAAGGACACGCACCGGGTCCAGCAGCGGATCCTCAAGCTCCTGCAGGCGCGTGGCCACTTCTACCGCGAGGAGGGCAAGCACTGGAGCCAGAAGTTCATGCACTGGTTGGCGGATCTTCCGCTGGCCGAGGACGATCGCTTCCTCATCAGGAGCTACACGGCACAGCGCGACATGCAGCTGCAGCTCGCGCAAGGTGTCGGGGCGCGCATCGAGACGCTGATCGAGCACAAGCAGTGGGGCAAGCCGATGGGGCGCCTTCAATGCCTGCGGGGCGTGGACCTGCTGACCTCCTCGGGCCTCGTGGTGGAGATCGTGGACATCGAGCGCTTCGCTGGCCCGCGCGAGCTGATGGGATGGGCCGGCCTGGGTGTGACGGAGTTCAGCTCGGGCGAGCACGTCAGCCGGGATCGGATCACGAAGTCGGGCAACAGCGAGGTGCGACGCTTGATGATCGAGGCGGCGTGGAACAACACCCATCCCCCGCGCATCGGGGAACCGCTGCGTCGACGCCTGGAGGGACAGGATCCCGCCGTGGTGGCCCACGCGTGGCGAGCGCAGCAACGCCTCCACGACACGTGGAGGCGCCTGGGCCCGCGCAGCCCCAAGCTGGCTGCCACGGCCATGGCCCGCGAGATGCTCGGGTTCGTGTACGCCCTGTGGCGCGCACGGCCTGAAGACCTGCAGAGCAGAAGCTAGAAGATCGAGGCACCCGGAGGAAGCGTGTCGACTCGAGGGACAGATCCCCGCCGCCCCTATGCGAGGCACTCCTTCGGGAGTGGCCCATCCGCGCTTTTGTAGAGTGGGGAACCGAACGACGTACACGTCACCTGCGGTTCGAATCCGCGCATACCAGACTGACACGTCCCCCTCGCTCAGCGGCACGCTCCTCCGGGACCTCCTGAAAGGACGCCCTAGGCAGACCCCACCCTCCCCCCTCCGCACACTTGACGGCGGCGGCCATACCAGGGGCGCCCCTGGTGGGCGCCCGCGGGGTCCGTACCCTCGTG
>JANNKI010000350.1:0-3534 GCA_031396225.1 bacterium
GCCACGAGCGCGGCATCGTCCGGCCCGACAGTTGAGGTACGCCCGGCGTGGGAGTTCATTCCCGGCAGGGAACCTCCCCCGGGGGCGTTGCGTCAAGTCATTCCCCCGGAACGACTTTCGCTTGCTCGGGGCGACGACTCCGCCCGGTTGCCCGCTACCCCGTGGTCGAATCCGCCGGCAGGTCGGCTCCGAGACTGTCGGGCTCGGCGGCCGGCGCATCCTCCGGATCGTAAGGTTCGGCCTCGACCTTCGCGCGCAGGCGACTCATGTCGTCGAACATCTTGCGCATCGCCTCGGGCGTCACCATGGGCTCCATGAGCGCGCCCAGGCGGTCGTAGTAGCGGAAGCGCCCGTCCTGCTCCACGCGCGTGCGGCCGTTGCCCAGGTCGTTCAGCTTGTAGAGCACGTCCCCCACGAACTTCCCGGGCACCTCGATGTGCACGCCCATCTGCGTGGGCGGCTCCCACAGCGTGATCGTGCCCGGCACGGGCAGCCGCTCTTTGAGCCGCGGGTCGTTCATGATCCACGTCTCGCGGTGGCCGATGCCCTCGGCGGGCGACGTGCTGTCGGGGCGCACCTCGTCGAGCCAGCCCACCCACTGGGTGAGCTTGTCGGGCTGGGTCATCCACGGCCAGATGTCCTCGGGCGGCCGCGAGATCTCGATGCTGCCACGCATGCGACCCGCGTCGCGGCGGTTGGAGGCGATCCACAGCCCCAGCACCGAGATCACCAGCAGCACGGCCAACGAGCCGACGATGCGCACCACCCACTTCATGTGCTGCGTCCTCCAGGGTCCAGGCTGGCCACGAACGGCCGGCATGGTAGCAGCACCGGCCGAGCGCGGTGGAGTCGGCGCCCGCGACGCCCTCAGGCGCGCGCGGCGAATGCTCGGTCGCGTTCCTCGCGCGCGGCCGCGAGCGCGGCGGCCGGGTCCGTGGCCGCGGTGATGGCGCGCCCCAGCACCAGCAGGCTCGCGCCATCGCGCACGGCGCCTTCGATGGTGGCCACGCGCTTCTGGTCGTGCGCGGCAGCCCCGGCCGGCCGGAGGCCGGGAGTGACAGCATAAAAATCGCGGCCCAGCTTGGCGCGCACGCCCTTGAGGTCCGCGGCCGAACACACCACGCCGAACGCTCCCGCGTCCTCGGCCTGCTGGATGAGCGCGGCCGCCACGGCATGGAGGTCGAAGGGTTTCGCGAAACCCGGTGGCATGGCGGCGGGTTCGAGGCTCGTGAGCAGCGTCACCGCCACGACGCGTGTGCCCGGACCCGTCTTCGACGGCTGCCCCGCCTCGCGTATGCCCTCGACGGCAGCGGCCACCATGGCGCAGCCGCCGGTGGCGTGCACGGTCAGGAGCTCGGCGCCCAGGCGCGCCGCGGCTGCCGCAGCGCCCTTCACGGTGTTGGGGATGTCGTGGAGCTTCAAGTCGAGGAACACGCGCCGACCGCGGGATTTGAGAGCATTCAGGGCCTCCGGCCCCACGGCGACGAACAACTCGAGCCCCACCTTGGCCAGTTCGGGGCCGGGCCCGAGTCTCGCATCCAACGCGAGGGCCGCGTCGAGCGAGGCGACGTCGAAGGCGATGGCGATCTCGGGGGCGCCGGTCATGGTCAGCTTTCCTCGCGACCGTGCACGGCGGCGCGCTCCTGCGCGTGGTCTGCGCGGAACGCTCCAATGAGTTCGGTCACGCGCGCCATCCCGTGCGCGGCGAGCCACTCGCGCATCTCGGCCAGCACGCGCGTGGCGGCCTCGGGCTCCACGAACGTGGCGGTACCGACCTGCACGGCGGTGGCACCCGCAGCCATGAACTCGAGCGCGTCGCGACCCGATGCGATGCCGCCGGAACCGAGCACGGGTATGCGCACGGCCGCGGCCGCTTCCCAGCAGCGCGCGAGCGCGAGCGGCTTGACCGCCGGGCCCGAGAGCCCGCCCGTGGCCTTTCCCAGCCTGCTGCGCATGGCGTCCAGGTCGATGGCCATGCCCACGAACGTGTTCACGGCGGTCAGCGCGTCAGCACCGCCGCGTTCGCACGCGCGCGCGGTCTCGCGGATGTCGGTCACATCGGGCGAGAGCTTGGCGATCAACGGCCGGTCGGTGAGCGGCTTCAAGCCGGCGAGCGTGCGCTCGAGTCGCGCCGGATCGGCCCAGAAGCGCGCTCCGCCCGCGGCCACGTTGGGACAGGAGAAGTTCACCTCGAAGGCAGCCACGCCCGGCTCGCGTCCGAGGGATCGCAGCAGCGTCTCCAACTCCGCTGGCGTCTCCCCGCCGATGCTCGCGATGACCGTGGCCTTGAGCTTGCGCAGGCGCGGCAGCTTCTCGTCGCGGAAGCGCTCGAGCCCGACGTTCTCGAGCCCGATGCTGTTGAGCATGCCGGCAGGCGTCTCGGCCACGCGCGTGGGTGCATTGCCGGCGCGCGGCTTCACCGTGACGGTCTTGGTGACCACGCCGCCGATCGCGGCCAGGTCCACGACGTGCGCGTACTCATCGCCATAGCCGAACGTACCCGACGCCGTGAGGATGGGGTTCTGGAGCACCAGCGAGCCGATGCGCACGGTCAGGCTCACTCGCTTAGGCGGGATCGGCTTGCGCCTGGCCACAGCGTGGCTCATTCGACGCGGTCCCAGTCGAGCTCGCGCGACTCGAACACCGGGCCATCCGTGCAGCACATGGCCCAGTCCGGGTTGCCCTGCAAGGCCGCGGCGCGATCGTCTTCGGCCAGCACGCGTGCGCGCGCCTCGAGCGAACGCGGCAGCGGGCATCCGCGGCACACGCCGGTGCCGCACGCCATGACGCTCTCCATGGCCAGGTGCGCACGGGCGTTGTTCGCCATGGCCCAGCGTGCGACCGCCGCGAGCATGCCGTGCGGGCCGCACGAGTGGATCACGAGCGGGCGCTCGAGTTTCGGCGCCAGCCGGTCGAGCAGTTGCACGACGTTCCCCTTGAAGCCGCGAGTGCCATCGTCTGTGGCCAGGTGCAGCCGGCCGCCGCGGCGCGCGAGACGCTTGCGTGCGTCCGCCAGTCCCACGAGCAGCGCGCCGGTGCGCGCGCCGAACACGAACTCGCAGCGGCGGCGCGAACGCGCCAGAACGTCGGCGGCCATGAGCAGCGGAGCAACTCCGCGCCCCCCAGCGACCAGCACGGGCGTGCCAGGCTCATCCAAGGGATAGCCGCGACCGAGCGGACCGGTGACGTTCAGGGTGGCGCCGGGCGTGAGCTCCGCCAGCGCTCGCGTGCCCGCGCCGACCGGAGCGTAGAGAAACCCCACGATCATCCGCCCTCCGCGCCGGGTCACGCTCGCCACGCTCATGGGGCGCGGCAGGAGCACCGGCGAAGGGAAGTCGAGCAGGAGTTGCACGAACTGGCCAGCGACCGGTGCCACGAAGCCCACGGGCACCTCGACCTCGAGCCAACGGAAACCCGCGCCGTACTCGCGCTGGTCGCGGACGCGGCAGCCCACCTGCCGCCACGAGCGCGTGGCGGTCGTCACGGGCGGTGGCCCGCCGCGCTGTCGGCCGGGGGCGGGTTCGCCGGCTTGGG
>JANNKI010000385.1:0-1527 GCA_031396225.1 bacterium
CTCGAGGACGCTCGTGGAGACGGGGGCGCCGTCCAGGTTCAGAATGCCGGTGATGCCGCACATATCGTAGCGTCTCAGCCGCGTGGCGGCGTCAACTGCCGGAGGCCCGCTCGGCGACCAGCTCCTTGTGCCGCTCGCGCCACTCGATGAGTCGCTGGAGGCCTTCCGTGAGCTCGACCGTACTCCGGAAGCCGAGGTCGCGCACTGCTTTGGCCGTGCTCCCGATGCGGTTGGTCACGAAGCTCTTGCCCGCTGGTTGGTACTGGATCGGCAGCGTCGAGCCGGTAACCTCCAGGATCATCTCACAGAGCTCGCGCAGCGAGGTGCGGGTGCCGCTGCCCACGTTGTAGAACTGGTCAGTCACATCAGCCTTGAGCGCGCACACGTTGGCCCGCGCACAGTCGGTGACGTAGATGAAGTCGTAGGCTTGCGAGCCATCGCCGTGGAGGATCGGTGAAAGCCCCTGATCGATCCGGTCGAGAATCTTCATTATGACCGCAATGTAGGTCCCCTTGTAATCCTGGCGCGCGCCGTAGACGTTCATGTACCGAAGCCCGACATACGGCAGCTCGTACCGGTCGGCAAAGGCACGTGCCATCGCCTCGCCGGCGATCTTGGTCGCCCCGTAGAACGTCCGGTTGTTGAAGGGGTGCTCTTCGGTCATCGGCATCTCCACCGCGTCACCGTACACCGATGCCGAGGAAGAGTAGACCAGGCGCTCGATGCCACGGTCACGGCAGGCCTCGAGGACGTTGAAGGTACCGCGGATGTTCACCTCGAAGGCCGCGCGCGGGTATTCGTGGCACTGGAGCAGCCAGAGTGCCGCGAGATGGACGACCTGATCACTCTCCTTCACGGCCTGCTGCAGAATGTCGGTCTGCAGAATGTCGCCGCCCACCTCGAAGATGCGTAGCCGCGGGTCGCTCAGCACATCCTCGAGGTTCTCCCTGACTCCTCGGGCGAAGTTGTCGTAGACGATGACCTGCTTCACGTCCTCCTGCAGGAGCTGGTCGACGACGTGCGAGCCGATGAAGCCCGCGCCGCCAATCACCAGAATCGTCTTTCCGCGTATGTCAGCCATGAAGCGTTCCCAGGTTCTCGATTGGCCAGTACGGCGGCTTCAGATCGGTAAGCGGAGGCGTACCCGCCCCGCGATCTCTCCACCGATCGCGAGCGATGCCGTTGCCGCTGGACTTGGTGCGTTGAGCACGTGTAGCACTCCGCGCCCTTCGACGAAACAGAAATCCTCTACCAATGTGCCGTCCGGGTGCATGGCCTGTGCCCGAACCCCCGCGTCACCGGGCACCAGGTCACGGGCAGAAACTTCGGGGACCAGGCGCTGGAGTGAGGCGGCAAAATGCGCGCGACTGAACGACCGCCGGAGTTCTGCCACGGTCGCAGTGCGGTGCCGAGCCATGAACCGCCAGAGCCCCGGAAAGGTGAGCGCTTCGGCCATATCGCGCAGGTTGATCCGGCTTGCCGTGTATCCTTCCCGCGCGAAGGCCAGCACTGCATTAGGCCCCGCCT
>JANNKI010000392.1:0-2673 GCA_031396225.1 bacterium
GTTCGAGCGCCTTGAGCCGCTCGACCTTGCCGGCGTCGGAGTCCACGCAGATGACGTTGTTGCCGAAGTCGGCGAGGCAGGCGCCGGACACGAGGCCGACGTAGCCCGTGCCCACGACCGTGAGGGTATACAAGGTGGGGATCCTTTCCTGATCAGGCGGCCCACAACGGGCAGTGCCCCGGTGGGGCCGGACGAGAGGGGTCGGAAACGGCGCGTCAGGGTAGGTTTGCGGTGGGCCGTGGTCAAACGCCACAAGCGCTTGGAGCCGCGGTTCGTAGGCGCCCGGAGCGCATCCGCGCGCGCCGCGAGAATCTTGACGGCCGCTGCCCGACCTCCTACGGTCCCTTGCTCCCCGCGACCGCGGGTCTTCCAAGGCCCGTGCCGCGGCTACTCCCCCGGCCGGTCGCGGACTCAGCGCGCCTCCGCGGGTTCCAGACTCGTCCCGACGCCCCGCCAGAGGTCCCGAGTGGATCGAGGTTCGCCTACACAGGCCGAGCGCTTCTTCGCCGCGTTCCGGGCCCAGTCGCGCAGGTACGTAGGGGTGGTAGCCGTTGCGGCCGGTCTCGCCGCGGGCATCTCGCTGCTATTGCCCAATTGGTACCGCGCCGAGAGCACGCTCCTGCCGCCCACGGATGCAGGAAACTCGGGATTCGGGCTACTGGCCGGCATGATCCAGACCAGCGCGCTGAGCCAGTTGGGGCTGGCCACCACGAGCACGCCTTCCGACGTGTTTGGCGAAATCCTGAAGAGCCGGAGACTGAGCGAGGCGGCCCTTCGACGCTTCGGCCTGGAAAACGTGTACCGGCGGAAGGGCACCGACCGGAACCTCGCGGAGTTCCGCCGCCACCTCGCAGTGAGCGTGAACGCGGCCGGGCTGCTCACGGTGTCATTCGAGGATCTCGACGCCCGCCGTGCGGCAGACGTGACGAACTTCCTCGTGAGCGAGCTCGACCGCTTCAACGTGGACACCTACAACACGCGCGGCAAGCGCCTGCGCCAATTCCTCGAGGCGCGGCTCGGCGACGTGCAGAAACAGCTCGCGGCGTCGGAGGGCCGGCAGCAGGGCTATGAGAGCCGCCATCGCGTGTTGTCGGCCACCGAGAGCGACGCGGTGCGAGGCGTGTCTGAGATCCTGGCGCAGAAGTTCAACCTTGAGACGCAGCGCGCCTACATCTCGAGCTACTCGTCGCCCGGCAGCGCCGAGCGCGCCGCCATCGAGCAGCAGTTGGCGGCGATCAACAGCGAGATCGGCAAGCTGCCCGAGATCAAGATGGAGGGCGCGCGGCTTGCGCTCGAAGTCGAGGTGAATCGGAAGCTACTGTCTCTGCTCACTGCGCATTTCGAGGACGCACGCATGCAGGAGACTCGCGACACGCCCACCGTGACGGTCCTGGACGTGGCCCCGGTGCCGCAGATCAAAGCGCGGCCGACGCGCTCGCTCATCGTGGTCGGGGCGACCCTCGCCGCGTTGCTCGGGTGTGCCGCGTGGACTGCGGCGACTCTCGCACGAGAGCCGTGAACGCTCAGCTCGCGTCGGCCTGGAGCCGCCCGCGGTGGTCCGCGAACCTGGCGCCTGCGCTACTGATCGTGGTGGTCGCGGTCTTCATCGGGCTAGCGCTGGGCGCCACGTCGCAGCAGTGGCTTGTGCCAGCGGGCGTCGTGGTGGCCGTGAGACTGATCTTCGCGGCTGCGCTCTGTCCATTCCCCGCCCTCCTCGTGCTGCTCGGATCCACGATCCTGCTGGTGGTGTGCACAATCTCGGGCCGCCGCGCGTTGACGCCGTTCGACGTGCTGCTCCCACCGGTCCTGCTCGCCAGCGCGTTCGGGACGGCGCGACGCGATGCCCATGCGCACGTGGAGTCCGGCCCCGCGCACGAACGCCTACGCGCGGCCGAGCGCGGCTTCACGCGATGGGTCGTCGCATTCTACGCGTTGGGCGCCCTGTCACTGATCCGCTTGGCCCAACTCTCCGGCATCTCAAACGCCGTCGACTCGGGTCTCCTGCTGTTGCGAGCAATTCAGGGCCTGGCCATTTACCCGCTGTGCACCTGGTGGCTGCGCTCTCGCGAGCGCGTGGATCAGGCGTGGCGAGCGATGTTCGTGGCCGGGGTGGCGCTCGTGGCGGTGAATCTGGTCGGCGTGACGCTGTGGGGCGTGAAACGCGCGGGCATGACGCTGTTCGTGACCGACTTCGCCGACCCGCTCGCCAGCCCGAACGAGGCCGGCACGGCCACGTTGCTCGTGGGCGTGGTGCTGCTCGTGCGACAAGCGCTCAAGCCCAACATCCGGAACGCAGTGCTCGGCGGGCTTCTCGTCGTGCTGCTAGCGCTCACCCAGTCTCGCTCGGCATTGCTCGCCTGGATCGTGTTCGGCGTGCTGACGCTGCGCTACGTGAGGCCACTGCAACTCGTCACGGGCACGCTGTCAATCGCGGCGCTACTGCCACTGCTGCCGGAGGCGTTCTGGACGCGCATGGCACGCAGCGTGGCGGTGGAACGCGGCTCGTTCGAGGCGTTCTCGTTCTTCCAGCGGCTCTATGGCTGGAAAGTGGCTTGGCGTGTATTCCTCGACGAACCATGGCTCGGAGTGGGCTACCTCGGCTATCGTTTCGTGAGCCATCGCTTCAACGAGTTGCGAGTGATGTTCATCACCGTGGAGAACTACTTCCTCGAG
>JANNKI010000441.1:0-2238 GCA_031396225.1 bacterium
AGCCGGCTTCCCGAAGGCACCGCGCTGGCGAGACCGCGGGCCCGATCCACGGGGTCCGGTCCGGCCAGCAGCGCGAGCACCGCGCCACGCGCAAGTCCCGAGTCGGGAGCCAGGTAGCGCGTGACCGGAACGACGCGTTCAGCCCCGGAATCGCTGAAATACACGGACAATGCCCGTAAGCCGTCCGGCGCGAGCGGCGAGGGCGCGTGCGTGGTCGCGGCATCGTCCGCGCTCCGCCTCTCGCAAGCGCAGATCCCGATCAGCAGTACCGCCAGGAGCGCGAACCCGGCCGTGAGCGACCGGCGAGCGGAGTGAATCACCGCGCGGATTCGGGCCGGCTCCACTAGCCGAGTCGCGATCCACAGCGATGCGCTCCTCCGCGGGTCCATTCGACCCCTCGGGCGTGATCGGGCCTTGGGCATTCAGCGGCGCTTGCTCTTGCCGGAGTGTGCCGAATGCTTGCGGTTGTCGTGCCTGCCCGAATAGTGCGGGTTCTTTGGATTCCTCCAACCCGGCGGGTAGCTCCGCCAGTGGTCGCTCGGGACGGCGGAGAACGCCAGGGGAACGTTGCGCTCGCTGATCACCACGAACCGCTGGTTCGGTTGGCGGGAGCGATACCAGTTGCCGTCGTTGTAGAGGTAATACCTTGAGCCGTATCGAAAGACGTCGTAGTCCGGGCGTTCGGAATCGCTCAAACGCACGACGCGCGTGCCGGGAATCGTCACCCAGTGCGGATTGCTGCTGAAGGTGATCAATGGAGGCGCGGGAGCCCGGGTCCCGGCCTGACTGTCGTGCCCACCCACGGGCAGGACCGGTCCGGCGGCAAGCCCGGCCGCGCCCAGCACCAGAACCATCAACAAGAACTGTATCGTCGAACGAACTCTCATGATGTCACCTTTTCGTCGCGGAACTCCGCCGAGACGCCCGAGCAGCTCTTGCCGGGGTTCGCTGGGTTCGCATTTGGGACATGTGGTTGCCTGGAGACGAATCGAACGGCGCCTCCTTGCCAAGGGACTGCACCGCGAGAGTCGTGCCACCGCGCGGCGGGGGTCCCATCCACTTTTATGATGTTGTCCGGGAACGTCTTGAAGGTAGTTGCCAGCACCGGACGCTAATCGGGTGGTTTGAAGTCCCTACCGTGAGCCTGAAAGAACTTCCTTTCCGCCTGGCTGCCGGGCCGAGTCACGGGGCTCTCCTGGAGCGCTCGCCGGGCTGTCGCCCAAGCCCCAACCGGGCCGGCCGGGCCCTGTCGGGCCCCCGCGTACTCGCCGGGGCGCTCCACCTGCTACATTGCGGAGGCAGCGGTCACGGAAGGCCAGTGGCGAAGGGTCAGCGGGCTTCTCGCCGCTCCCGATCGTTCCACCCAGGAAGCAGCGGAGGTCAACGATGGCGGGCCGAGGAAATCCCTCTTATCTCAAACGTCAGAAGGAACAGAAGCGTGCCGAGCGAGCTCAGGCCAAGCGCGCCGCTCAGCAGGCGCGGCGGGAGCTCCGGGCGGCAGGCGTCCGGGAGCCGGACATCGTGGAACCCGAGGTCCCCGCGCAGCCGGAAGCCGAGGACTCCTCGCAGGGTAGCGGCCAGGCCGGCTGAGTCTGCCGGGTCAGGCGCTCGGCGCGGCTTCGGGGAACATCCGCTCGAACTCGGGGTCGCCGTGCAGGAGCACAAGGTCCGGGTCCCTTCTCGCCCAGGACGAGTCCCTGAGCCCCGCCTCCCACGCGCGACGAAGCGCGTCGATCGCCTCGGGCTTCTTGCTCATCATGCAGTAGGCGCAGGCGACGTTGTAGAGCAGGTTGCCGTCGTTCGGACGCAGCGCCACGGCGAACTGCACCTCGCGCACCGCGTCCTCGTGGCGCCCGGTCTGCACGTAATCGCTCGCCAGGTGCGCGCGCGCCCGCGCGTCGTCCGGCACCTGCTTCAGGTGGCTCTCGAGCGCGATGATGCGCCGCTGGCGGATGTTCCTCGACGCCTCGGCCTTGCCCAACGCTCCGAGCGCGTTCATGATCGGTACATAGACGTTGTAGTCGTCGCCGCAGGCCTCGACCGCAGCGTCGGCCAGGTTCGCGATCTCCTGGTACTGCCCGGACTCGAACAGCGCACGTCCGAGGATGTAGTAGCCGCCCTCGCAGTCGCGCTTACGCGCGATCGCCTGCCGCGCACTTGGCGAGCGATTACGTGCAGACCGGGCGCCACGAGGACGCGGTGCGCGAGGTGCAGTTCGCCGTGGCGCTGCGTCCGAAC
>JANNKI010000445.1:0-2747 GCA_031396225.1 bacterium
AGCACCGGGAGCAGCGCCAGCACCGAAGTCGCCCCGCCGCGCACGGCCGCGGTCAGCTCGTCCACGAGCGTCTGCCTCGCTTCGTATGTCCCATCCCGCAGCAGTCGCTCGTAAACCCGCCCCAGGGCCGTCGACGTGGCCGTGTCTCGGCGCACGCCGAAATAGAGCGCGAGCTGGTAAGCGACCGTCTGGAGCTCCGAGACGCGGATGCCGGCCAGCACGGCGGGGTCCGCGAGCGCTGCGACCAGCGGCTCGAGGTAGTCGGCGGGAAGCGTTGAGCGTTCGGGTCGCGGGCGTTTCATGGATGAGCAGGGAGGGTCGGGACTCGGGGCGCTGGCTGGACTCCGGCCGGGGTTCGTCGTGCACCGCTCGCGGCCCGGGCCTCTGCCACGGTGTAGGCTGCGCATCATCTCACGAGGAGGCTGCCTGACCCACCTGCTCCGCCGCTACGCCGACTGGCTCCACCTGCGCTGGCCAGCGGGTCGCATCGAAGCCCTTCCCGTGGTGGGCGAGGGTGGTGCGACGAACGTGCCCGGACTGCACGTGGCCGGCGACCTGACCGGCGTGCCGCTGCTCAAGTTGGCGATCGACTCGGGCGCGTGCGCGGTGCGGGCGATCGCGGCGGGGCTCTCGCGCGAGCGCGACCGCTCGATTCCCGATCTCGCCATTCTCGGCGCGGGCCCCGCGGGCCTGAACGCCGCGCTCGAAGCACGGAGCCTGGGACTCACGCATGTCGTGGTCGACGCCGCGGAACCGCTCGCGACGATCGCGGCGTTCCCGGTGGCGAAACCCATCTACACCTACCCGCTGGCGCTCACTCCCGCCGGTGCGCTGCGCGTGACCGCGGTCGTGAAGGAGCCGCTGCTCGAGGAGCTCCACGCCCAGGTGGCGGGCCTCCCGGTGCGCACGGGTCGCGCCGAGCGCGTGGTGCGCGAGCGCGGGCGGCTGCGCGTGGACCTGGCTGGCGAAGCGCCGGTGCACGCGCATCGCGTGCTCATCGCGATCGGTCGCGCGGGAGATTTCCGCAGGCTCGGCGTGCCGGGCGAGTCGTTCGGACACGTGAGCAATCGGCTGCACGATGCGACCGCGTTCGCTGGCCAGCCCGTGCTGGTCGTGGGCGGCGGCGACTCGGCCGCCGAGTGCGCGATCGCGCTTGCCGAGGCCGGCGCGCGCGTCACGCTCGTCCACCGGGGCGAAGAGCTCGTGCGCCCACGACCCGAGAACGCCGAGCGCGTCCGCGCGCTCGCGGCAAGGGATCAACTCGAGCTGCGACTCTCCACCCAGGTGCGTGCCATCGCGCCGGGCGAGGTGGCCCTGCGCTCGGCAGACGGTCGCGACACGCGCGTCGCCGCCGAGGCGGTGTTCGTGCTCGTCGGACGCGACGCGCCGCTCGCGTTCCTGCGCCGCTCGGGCGTGGCACTCGTCGGCGAGCTCGGCCCGCGGCAATGGTTGGCCATGGCCGCGTTCATCGCGTTCTGCACGTGGCTCTACGACTGGAAGTCCGGCGGGCGATTCTCGGAGCTCTGGTATCGGCAGCACTGGTTCCCCACCGACATTCCGGAAAGACTTGCCGCCGCCGGCGGCGGGTTGGCGGCACAGGCCGCAGATCCGCGCACGCTGCTCGGCACGCTCGCCGTGAGTGCCTCGAGCCCGTCGTTCTGGTACACGCTCGCCTACTCGCTCGTCATCGTCTGGTTCGGCCTGCGTCGCATTCGCCGGCGCGCCACGCCGTACGTGACTGCCCAGACGCTCACGCTCATGGCCATCCAGGTGGTGCCGCTGTTCCTGTTGCCCGAGGTGCTGTTGCCGCTGCTCGGAACGCACGGCTTGATCCCCGGGGCACTCGCGGACGCGCTGTTCCCGGTGGCGAACTACGGCCACGGCCGCGAGTACTGGCGCGCCTACGGATTCATCCTGGCGTGGCCACTCAACGTTTACAACGTCTTCACGCACGAGCCGCTGTGGGCATGGATCGGCATCGGCGCCGTGCAGGTGTTCGTGCTGCTGCCGCTTGGCGTATGGGCGTACGGCAAGGGGTTCTATTGCGGCTGGATCTGCTCGTGCGGCGCGCTCGCCGAGACGCTGGGAGACGACCAGCGCACGAAGATGCCGCACGGCGAAGGCTGGAACCGCGCCAACCTTGCCGGCCAGGTGTTGCTCGCCGTGGCGTTCGTGCTGCTGGCGCTGCGCGTGGCGGGATGGATCCTGCCTGGCGACGACGCGCTATCGCGCGCGTTCGAGGGGCTGCTGCTCCCCGGCTGGAAGTGGGGTGTGGATGTGGCGCTCGCGGGGGTGCTCGGCTACGGTGTGTACTTCTGGTTCTCGGGGCGCGTGTGGTGCCGTTTCCTGTGCCCGCTGGCCGCGCTGCTGCACATCTACGCTCGCTTCTCGCGCTTCGCGATCGTGGCGGAGAAGTCCAAGTGCATCTCGTGCAACCAATGCACGAGCGTGTGCCACATGGGCATCGACGTCATGGCGACGGCCCAGCGGGGCGAGCCCATGCGGGATCCCGAGTGCGTGCGCTGTTCCGCGTGCGTTCACGCATGTCCCACAGGGGTTCTGCAGTTCGCGCAGTTGGACTCGCGCGGCTTCGTGTCACTCGACTCGCTCGCCGCCTCGCCCGTGCGGATGCGGGAAGGGGGTTGAGCGGGCAGGGCCGGAGGCCCTGCATCGCAAACGAAGCGGGGGGCGGCCAGCCCCCCCCCCCCAAAATGAACAAAAAAACCCAGTAAAACAAAAACAAACCC
>JANNKI010000524.1:0-5283 GCA_031396225.1 bacterium
GACGGGAACGAACTCCGTCCGCGACGGTGCACGGCAGCCTGATGCCGGATGGCCGGGCTCGTGACACCACTGGCCACAGTCGACCGTCGAGTGGCATTCTCCCGGAACCTAGCGGGCGAGCGGCCCGCACCTTGGAGCGAAGACACGCGCACCGCCTGCCACACGTTGATGTTCGTCTGCTCGCCCCCTGCCGAGGGAGCCATGTCGCTTCGTCACGGATGCCCTGCTCTCGTGCTCATGTCCCTCGCCCTCGCGGCCCCGGTCGCAGGCGGCGTCCTGCAGGGCTCCGTGGGAATGCGCGCGCCCGCGACGGGCGAAACGAGCACGAATCGCGAGCAGGCCGTGGTGTGGCTGGAGCAGATCCCCGAACGGACCGAACGCAAGCTCGCACGCGGCCGGCGGAGCTGGTTGTTCTTCGGCAGACGTCGCGAGACTCGAACCCCGCAGATCGCCGCGATCGATCGCCGGTTCGAGCCGCGCGTGGTGGTCGTCGCGGCGGGAGGCGCGGTCGAGTTCCGCAACCAGGATCGCGTCTGGCATGGCACGTTCAGCGTGTCCCCCGCGAAACCGTTCAACCTCGGCAAGCGCGAACCCGGCCGCGGGGACACGATGCGCTTCGCTACATCGGGCCTCGTGACGGTGCGTTGCGACATCCACCCCGAGATGACCGCACACGTCGTGGTCACGCCGAACCACGCGTTCACCCGGCCGGACAGCACGGGACGCTGGCGGCTGCCCGCCATGCCTCAGGGCCGCTACGTGCTGCGCGCGTGGGCGCCGGGGCGCCAGGACAAGCGGCACGACGTGTGGGTGCCGGAGCGCGGGGTCGTCGAGTTGCCGCTCCAATGGTGATCGCGCGATGGTCGTCGGCGAGGTTCTCAGGTTAAGGTGTCGGGATGGAAGATCTCTTGCTCCAACGGCGCGAACGCGCTGCCGACGCATGGGCGCTCCGGGAGGAACTCCTGCTGGTCGGTGCCGGCTCGGTCCTCGGAGTGCCCGGTGGAGCGGACCAGACCTACCCCTTCCTCGCACATGCCGAGTACCTGTGGCTCTCGGGTCACGAGGTCGCCGACGCCGTGCTGGCGTTCGACCCACGCGCCGGGTGGACTGACTTCGTCCCACCCGTGACGCAGGCGGAGCGTGTATGGGAGGGCCGCACCGACGCCCCGGGCACGCCGCTCCACGAACTGGGCGCTTGGCTTGCGGCGCGGCGCGGACGCCCGCTCGTCACGCTCGGCGCACCGATCCCGGGCATCGCGGGTGACGCCGTGCGTGCCGCGGGCCTCCGCGAGCAGTTGATGCACCTGCGTCGGCCCAAGGACGCGCACGAGCTCGCGCTGGTGCGGCGGGCATGCGAGGCCACGGCGATGGGCTTCCGAGCGCTGGTGCAGGCGCTACGGCCGGGCGTGTCCGAGCGCGAGCTGCAGATCGAGCTGGAGATGGGCTTCCTGCGCGGCGGCGCGGACCGCACCGGTTACGGCACCATCGTGGGCGCGGGAAGCAATGCCGCCGTGCTGCACTTCACGCCGAGCGCGCGCCAGGTGAAGCACGGCGACGTCGTGCTGGTGGACGCGGGCGCCGAAGTGAGTCGCTACACCGCCGATGTGACGCGCACGTATCGACTGCCGGGCGGCGACGATGGCTTCTTCCGCTCGCTGCACGCGCTGTTGTTCCGCGTCGAGCAGGATGCCATCGCGGGCTGCCGTCCGGGAACCGAGTGGCGCGATCTGCACCTGGCCGCGGCTCGACAAGTTGCCGAGGGGTTGGTGTCGCTGGGCCTGTTGGTGGGCTCCGCCGAATCGCTCGTGGAGCGCGACACGCACGCGCTGTTCTTCCCGCACGGCCTGGGCCACATGGTGGGGCTCGGCGTGCGTGACGCCAGCGGCTACCTGCCGGGCCGCGCGCGCAGCACCCGCCCCGGACTCGCGATGCTGCGCACGGACCTGCCGCTCGAGAAGGGCTACCTGATGACCGTTGAGCCGGGCATCTATTTCATCCCCGCCCTGCTTCAGGATCCGGCGCTCCGCGAACGCCATCGGGATGCGGTCCGCTGGGACCGCGTGGACGCGCTCATGGACTTCGGCGGCGTGCGCATCGAGGACGATGTCCTCGTCACCGACGCCGCCCCCGAAGTCCTGACCGCCGCAATCCCCTGACGCGCTGCCGACTAGGCCGTCGCGATCGAGGCCGCCAGTCGCTGCTCGAGCGCCGACAGCTCGTCGCGAAGGCCCTGCGGCAGCTTGGCGCCAAACCTCTCGTAGTGCGACTTGAGCGCGGGTAGTTCCGACGTCCAACGATCGAGGTCCACACGCAACAGCTCCTGAAGCGCCGTCTCCGAGACTTCGAGCCCGCTCACGTCCAGCGAATCCGGCGCTGGCAAGCGACCGATGGGTGTGTCCACCGCCTTGGCCGTGCCGTGCACGCGCTCGAACACCCACTTCAAGACACGACTGTTCTCGCCGTAGCCCGGCCAGAGGAACTTGCCGTTCGCGCCCTTGCGGAACCAGTTCACGCAGAAGATGCGCGGCAACTTGTCGGCGTCGGCCTGTGCCCCGAGCTTCAACCAATGGGCGAAGTAGTCGCCCATGTGATAGCCGCAGAACGGCAGCATCGCCATGGGGTCATGCCGCAGCGCGCCCACCGCACCCGCGGCCGCGGCCGTCGTCTCGCTGCTCATGATCGAGCCCAGGAACGTGCCGTGCTGCCACGACAGCGCCTCGTTCACGAGCGGCACCGTGTTGGCGCGGCGGCCACCGAATAAGATGGCGGAGATCGGCACGCCCTTCGGATCCTGCCATTCGGGCGCGATCACCGGGCACTGGCTCGCCGGCACGCAGAAGCGTGCGTTCGGGTGCGCCGACTTGCGTCCGGACTTGGGCGTCCATGGGCGGCGTAGCCAGTCGGTGAGCGAGGCCGGCGGCGTGTCGGTCATCTCCTCCCACCACACGTCTCCATCGGGCGTGAGCGCGCAGTTCGTGAACACGGTGTTCTTCCCGATCGTCGCCATCGCGTTGGGGTTGCTCTTCATGCTCGTGCCCGGCGCAACCCCGAAAAAGCCGGCCTCGGGATTGATGGCGTAAAGGCGGCCATCGGCGCCGAACTTCATCCACGCGATGTCATCGCCGATCGTCTGCACCTTCCAGCCCGGCAGCGTCGGGCTGAGCATGGCGAGGTTGGTCTTGCCGCAGGCCGACGGGAACGCGGCGGCCACGAAGGCGCTCTGTCCCTTGGGGTCGGTGAGCTTGAGGATGAGCATGTGCTCTGCGAGCCAGCCCTCATCGCGTGCCTGCACAGAAGCGATTCGCAGCGCATGGCACTTCTTGCCCAACAGCGCGTTGCCGCCGTAGCCCGAGCCGTACGACCAGATCTCGCGCGCTTCGGGAAAGTGCGTGATGTACTTGGTGGAGGCGTTGCACGGCCACGGGGAGTCCGGCGTGGTTGGCGTGGGGAGCGGCGCGCCCACGGAATGGAGCCCGCGCACGAAGTCGTCGCTCGATCCCAGCACCTCGAGCACCTTGCTCCCGACGCGCGCCATGACGTGCATGCTGGCCACCACATAGGGCGAGTCGGTGATCTCGACGCCAATGCGCGAGATGGTGGAGCCGATCGGGCCCATGCTGTAGGGAATCACGTACATCGTGCGGCCCTGCATGGAGCCATCGAAAAGCCCGCGCAGCATGCTGCGGGTCTCGTCCGGGTCGCGCCAGTGATTCGTGGGGCCGGCATCGTCCTTGGATCTGGAGCAGATGAACGTGAATTCCTCGACGCGCGCCACGTCGGCAGGGTCCGATCGCACGAACACGCTGCCGGGGCGGGTTTTCTCGTCCAACCACAGCGCGGTGCCGGCGTGCACCATGAGGCGCAGCATCTCCTGGTACTCGGCGTCGGAGCCGTCACACCACACGACGCGTTCGGGCCTGCACATCGCCCGCATCTCCTCGACCCACGCCTGCAACCTGGGATTCACGCTCATGGCATCTCCGGTCGGTCTTCTTTATTGTGAGCGGCGGTCACGGGAGACTCGCCGGGAACGGTGTGCGACACGAAGGAATTCAGTCTAGCCCTCGTGTTGCGGAGCCGCAAACGACGCGGTCGGAATGCCATTCACCCATTGCTCGGGAGCGCGACGTGCCGCGTACGCTGGACTGGCTGCACCTGCTTCCCGACGCCCGGAGCGGCGCCCACACCGATCCCGTTTCGGCGGCGCGCTCGCCGTTCCAGCGAGACCACGACCACATACTGTTCAGCGGTCCGTTCCGGCGGCTGGCCGACAAGACGCAGGTCTTCCCGCTTCCGGTGGACGACCACGTGCATTCGCGCCTCACGCACAGCCTCGAGGTGGCGACGCTCGGGCGGTCACTCGGGAATCTCGTGGGGCGGCGTTTGGTGGAGTCCGGCGTGGCGCTGCCCGCCGGGCGCGACCCGCGCGACGTGGGCGACTGTGTCGCCGCGGCCTGCCTGGCGCACGACCTCGGCAATCCACCGTTCGGTCATGTCGGCGAGCAGGCCATCCAGGAGTACTTCGCGCGCAACGCCCCCGCGGGGCTGCTGGAAGCTCTCTCCGAGCGCGAGCGCCGCGACCTGCTCCACTTCGAGGGGAACGCGCAGGCGTTTCGCATCCTCACCCGGCTCGAGCGGCCGTGGCGCGGCGGCGGACTGGCCCTCACGCACGCCACGATCGGCGCGTTCATGAAGTACCCGTGCAGCTCGGAGGTGGCCGGTGGCTCGCGGCGCGGCCGCAGTGTCAAGAAGCACGGCCTCATGGCCAGCGAGCTGGCCGCGTGGGAGGCGGTGGCAACGTCTCTGGGACTCGCGCGTCGCGAGTCGGGCGTGAACCTCTGGCCGCGCCATCCGCTCGCGTTCCTCACCGAGGCCGCAGACGACGTGGCCTACCTGCTCCTGGACCTCGAGGACGGCTTCCGCTTGAAGCACGTGCGCGAGGAGGAGTACCTGGACCTCGTCCGGCCGCTGGGCGGTCCCGGCGCCGACGACCCCGTGCTGAGCGCGCCGCTCGCCAGCCGGAACGACCAACTGGACCGCGCCGGCTGGCTGCGCGCGCGCGCCATCGACACGCTGGTGCACGAGTTGGCGGATGCATTCATGTCGCGCAGCGATGGCATCCTGGACGGGACGTTCGATGACGCGCTGCGCAAGGACATCGGGCACGCCCCGGCGCTGGAAGCCATACACAAGATCTGCGACGCGCGCTGCTATCGGGCGCGCGACGTGCTCAAGATGGAGTTGACCGGCACCGAGGCCATTCAGGGGCTGCTCGACTACTTC
>JANNKI010000457.1:0-5540 GCA_031396225.1 bacterium
CGCTACATTGCGCGTTCCACCGCACCCGGAGGGGCCTTGAGAACGTCGGCCATGCTGTCGGTCGTGCTGCTGTTGATCGGACTCGCACATCCTGGGGCCGCGCTGGGGGCAGCGCGCGAGATCGCGCACGTCGTCACACCCGCCGAGTCGCTCGCCATGTCGGCGGTCCCCGCGGACTCGGCGCGCGACTACCTGGCCGAGGCGCGCGCGAGCTTCACGCCCGAGAATCGCGAGTACCAGCGACTGCGCGTGTCGCTCCACCTCGTCTCGCCGCTGCTTGGCGTGCTCGCGGGCCTACTGCTGCTGTTCACCGGGCTCTCGCAGCGATTCCGCGATCTCGCGCTGGCGCGCACGAGTGGCCGCTGGGCGCGCGTCCTCGTGTTCTTCACGCTCTACATGCTGACGATGTTCGTGCTGCTGTTTCCGCTCACCTGGTACGAGGGTTATGCACTGGAGAAGCGTTTCGGCTTCGCCACCCAGACGTTCGGGGCCTGGTGCATCGACCAGTTCAAGTCGCTCGCCTTCCAGTTGGTGGCCGTGGGCGTCGTACCGCTGCTGGCGTTGGCGTGGCGCGCGGTCGAGACGAGCCCGCGGCGCTGGTGGTTGTGGCTCGCGGCCGGCGCGCTGCCGGTGACGCTCGCGAGCGTTGTGCTACAGCCGCTCGTGTTCGATCCGCTGTTCAACAAGTTCACGCCGCTGCGCGACGTGCGGCTCCGCGACGAGATCCTGGCGCTCGGCACCCGCGCGCACGTGCCGGCGAGACACGTGTACGAGGTGGACATGAGCGAGCGCACCTCCAAGATCAATGCCTATGTGAGCGGCTTCGGAGCCTCGCAGCGCATCGTCCTGTGGGACACCACGCTCGAGCACCTCTCGAAGGATGAGATCCTGTTCGTGATGGGCCACGAGATGGGGCACTACGTGCTGCAACACATCTGGAAGGGACTGCTGCTCACGTCGGCCGGCGCGTTCGTGGCCTTCTGGCTGGTGGCGTGGCTGGTGCGCGCGGCGCTGCGCGTCTTCGGCAAGCGTTGGGGGGTGCACGAGGCGGCGGACCTCGCGGCGATGCCGCTGCTGTTCGCCATGCTGAGCTTTGTGGGCTGGCTCGGAGCGCCGCTCAGCAACGCGGTTTCGCGCACCGTCGAGCACGAATCCGACATGTACGCGCTGGAGCTCACGCACGACAACGACGCCGGCGCCCGCGCATTCCTGGAGTTGGCCCGTGGCAATCGCAGCGACCCGGAACCGGCCGCGTGGGTGAAACTCCTGCTCTACACCCACCCGCCGCTCGGCGAGCGTATCCGTTTCGCGCTCGTCTACCGGCCGTGGGAGCGCGGCGAGCCGAATCGGGCGTTCCGCGGGGACTGAGCCGGACTCAGCGGGGCCGGCCCTGCCACCACAGCGCGAACATGGCGAGCGCGTAGAGCATCTGCGAGCGATCGGCGCGCCCGCTGCGATGTTCGGCGAACAGCGCGGTGATGGCCTCGAACTTGAATACGCCGGCCTCGTCGGCGCGCGACTCGCGCCACACGCGCTCGACGTAGCCGCCGAGATCGCCCTTGACCCAGCGCGCGAGCGGCACGGAGAACCCCTGCTTCGGGCGGTCCAGGAAGCCGGGCGGCAGCCAGGGCTCGACCGCCTTTCGCACGAGGTACTTGCCCGTGGAGCCGCGGAGCTTGAGGCGCACGGGCACCGTCGCCGCGAATTCCACGAATGCGTGGGACAGGAATGGCACGCGCACCTCCAGGGAGTGCTGCATGCTGGCGCGGTCCACCTTGGTGAGCATGTCATCGGGCAGGCGAACGACGGTGTCGGCGTACAACAGGTTCTCCACCGGGTCGCGCGACACCGGCGTCGGAAAGTATGCGGCCGCCAGCCGGTCCAGTTCATCGCCCTGCTCGAGCCGCGCCGAGAACCCGGGGTGGTAGAGCGCCGCCCGCACGGCTCGAGGGGCAAGCTGGTACTTGCTGAAGAATCGCTGGAACGTGCCGGGCAGCCGGGCGTCGGCGCTGATCTTGGCCAGGCGCTGGCGCAGGTAGTTCCAGCGCGCGATCGGCAGCGGCGGGAGCGCGGCCAGCACTCCGGCCAGGGCGAACAACGGCCAGCGCGTGGCGAGCAGGCGCTCGGCATGGTGCCGCTCGTAGCCCGCGAACAGCTCGTCGCCGCCGTCGCCACTCATGGCCACGGTGACCTGTTCGCGTGCGAGCCGCGACACGTACCAGGTGGGGATGGCCGAAGGGTCCGCGAACGGTTCGTCGTAAGCGGTCGCGAGCTGCGGCAGGATCGTCGCCGCGTCGTCCAGTTCGACGCGACGCTCGGTGTGGTGGCATTGGAGGTGAGCCGCGACTTGTCGCGCGTAGGGGGCCTCGTCGTACGCGCTGTCCGCGAAGCCGATGGTGAACGTGCGCACCGGTTCGTTCATGACGCGCTGCATCGCTGCCACCACCGCCGAGGAGTCCACGCCGCCCGAGAGGAATGCGCCCAGCGGCACGTCGCTCTGGAGGTGGCGGCGCACGCATTCCGTGAACGTGTCGCGGAAGCGCTCCACCCATTCCAGTTCCTGTGCCTCCGGCACAGGCCGATAGGCGAAGTTCCAGAACCGCGAGACGCGCGGCTCGCCCGTGGGGCGCAGCTCCAGCGTGCAGCCGGGTTCGAGCTTGGTGACCTCGGTGTAGATCGTGTGCGGTGCCAGCACGTGGCCGAACGCGAAGAACTGGTCCATGGCGCGCGCGTCAGGTGTGAAGCGCAGGCTGGCGATCGGCACCAGCGCCTTGATCTCGGACGCCCAGGCGAGGCCACCGTTCTGGAACGACACATGCAGCGGCTTGATCCCCAGCGGGTCCCGCGCCAGATGAAGCGTGCGGGCGAATCGGTCCCAGAGGGCCACGGCGAACATGCCCTCGAGTCTCGCCCATACACCCGGGCCCCACTGTTGAAATCCGCGCAGGATGCTCTCGGTGTCGGAGTTCGTCCGAAAGCGATGCCCTAGCTGCTCGAGCTCCGAGCGAAGCGAGGGGTGATTGAAGATCTCGCCGTTGAACGTGATCACGTATCGGCCGTCGCCGCTCGACATGGGCTGGTGGCCGCCCTTCACGTCCACGATCGCGAGTCGGCGAATGCCGAAGCCGAAGTCGTCCTCGGTCAGCCAGCCCTGGTCGTCGGGCCCTCGGTGCACGATCGTGTCGCACATCGCACGCACGATGGGCTCCGTCACCGGCGTCCCACCGCGCGCGTACCAACCCGCGATGCCGCACATGTCAGCGCTGCCCTGATCGACGGGCGCACGCCTGCGCATACACCGCCAGCACGCGCTTTGCCACCGCGTCGAGCGTAAGCGTGCGCGACAGCACTTCGCGCCCATTCGAGCGCCTGCCCGCGGCCAACACCGCGGCCGCGGCGTCCGCGAACGCGTCGACTGCACGCGGCACGACCAGCGAAGGTGTGACGTCGCGCAGCCGCTCCGCGCAGTCGCCCACCGGCGCGGCGACCACCGGCAGATTCACGGCCATCGCCTCCTTCACCACGTTCGGCGAGCCCTCATGGTAGGAAGGCAACAGCAGCACGTCGGCCGCGTTCATGGCGCGCACCATGTCCGGCTGCGGCCGGCCGTGCACTGCCTCGAGTCGCACGTCGAGGCCCCGTTCGGCGAGGGCGGCGCGCGTGGCCTCGGCCAGCGGCCAGTTCTTGCGCGTCTCGGCCGGGTCGGCGGCGAACAGCAGCACGTGACCTTCCGCGCGCCACCCGAGCGTCGCGCGTGCGGCGTCCCGCGACTCGGGCGCGAATCCCGCGAAGTCCACGCCGTTGGGGATGACGTGCACGTCCGGCACTCCCGCGATCACACGCCGCATCTCGTCCGACTTCACGATCACGCCGTCGGCGCGCCTCGCCGCGAGGAAGGAGACCGGGATCAGCGCGCGACCTTTCAACGATTGTCGGCCTCCGGCCGACGGGCGGCCGAGCAGGTCGTCGCCGCAGAAACTCACCACCAGCGGCAGCGGCACGCGCATGGCCGCGGCGCCCGCGAGCCCGAAGTGCGCGTGCACCAACTCGGCGCCACAGGCTCGTGCGACGCGGGGCAACTCCATCAGCGCCTTGAAGTACTCGAGGGTTGAACGCCAACCACGGATCTCGTACAGCGTGTTCTCGCAGCCGGCCGCGGCCAGCGAGTCCGCCTGCGACTTCACGAACGCGCCCCAGTGCGGTCGCTCCGCAGACGGCCACATGTTGGTCACCACGAGCACCTTCATGACGACGGACCCGGCTCGCGACCGCGCTCGGCCAGGTGGTAGAGCGTCATGGCCAGGTAGCGCGGGTACTCATTCCGGTCCGACAGCACATGGTAGTCACCGCGCGAGAAGCGGGCGAAGCCGCCATCGGCGCGTTGCTGCGCCAGGACCCAGCCGAACGCCCGGTCGGCGGTGGCCCGGTGATCGCGCCAGCCCAGCGCACTTACCATGTGTAGCGCCATGGCCACCGCGTCGGCGTAGTAGACCACTTCGGGCAGCACGCTCGCGCACGAGGCCCGCACCGCGCCCGAGGGGAGCACGCCCGTGGCGAGGAAGTCCGCGAGCCGCTCGACCACGCGCCGCGCGCGGACGTCGCCGTGTTCGGTGGCGTGCCACGCCAGCTTCATGCACTGGAACGCATTGTACTGATAGCAGAGGTAGTGGACCCGGGTGCGCGGCTCGTGCGGTCCCGCCAGTTCGTATGGAAGCTCGCCGGTGGGCAGTTGCACGGCCTCGAGGAACCCGAGCATCGCCGGGATGCGCGCGAGGTAGCGCGCGTCGTTCGTCGCCCTTGCCAGCCTGCCGAGCACCCAGACCCATTCACAGGTGTTGTTGGGCACGAGCCCGCGCGGCTTCTGGAAGTAGTTCACACACAGCCCGGCCGGATGTGCCTGGTAGCCGATCTCGCGCTCGACATGGTCATGCCAGCGCCGCGCGCCATCGAGCCATGCGGGCTCGCCGTCCCGGCGAAAGCCCTCGAGCAGCGCGACCGCGCCGAAGTCGCCCTCGACCGTGGCGACCAGGTGCTGCCTTTCGGGCAACGGATAGTCCCATGCGCCATCCGGCCGCTGCGTGGCGAGGATGACGCGGGTGGCGGCACGTGCGGCCTCGTGGTACGTCGCATCCTGCGTGAGGTCTCCCAGCGTCCACGACGCGAGCGCCCAGTACGCCTGACCCTGCACGAAGGAGAAGCGCTCGGCCGGGCTCAGAAACGGCAGGTAGCTCTTGACGAACCGCCACAGGCGGATGTTCCAGCGTACGCCCTGATCCGCGCCGGCAAGCCGGCCGGCGTGCAGGTGGCGTGCGGCGACGTAGGCGTGCAGGCGACGGGCGGCCGTGAGCGCGGGGTGGCCGCGTTCGGCGGCGAGGTGCGGCGTGGCGTCGCTCAACGTTCTCGGGCCTGCCTCGGGAGGTTCAGGGGCGCGCGAGCAGCCGCGCGTCGGACGGTTCAGACGAGCAAACCACCGAGGCGCGGCCACGTCCAGCGGGGCACGTCCGGGCGCGCCCGAATCGGCTACGCTGCGTGGCCCATGC
>JANNKI010000470.1:0-1624 GCA_031396225.1 bacterium
GGTGCTGTGTTTCGGCGGCTACGCCACGCTCCTCACCGGCTACAGCAAGCCCACGCCGCAGTTGAGCCTGTGCACGCTGGCGGCCGGCACGCTCGGACTGGAGATGGTCCTCACCGGTCGCGCAGTCGCCGGTTTCGCGACGGCGGTCTCGCTCGGCATCGCTCTCCATCGCGGCGGACTGCCGCTCATGCTGGTGTGGGCGGTGGCCGGGGCACTCGCGTGGCGTCGCCCAGGCGTGTCGCGCGCGAGTCTCTGGCCGCTCGCACTCCCCGCGCTGGTGCTGCTCGCCGAGGCGCCCCGCCTGTGGCACGTGATCCGCACGTTCGACGTGGGCGTCAACTTCCTGCCGAGCGAGGTGCGACAACAGGGCGGCGCGTTGGCGGCGGCTCTCGCTCCGCTCCGATTGCTGGATGCCGCGAACGCCGTGCTGCTGCACGCGCCGTTCGCGCCGCTCGCGCTCTATGCGCTGGCCGGGGCCCGTCGATCGGCGCCAGAGCTGCTCATCAGCACGCTCGTGCTCGCGTTCGTCCCGGTCTTGTTGTTCGTCTACCTGCCGCTCGGGCCGTTTCGCGACTACGACTCACTCGGCCCCGCCGGCGCAGCGTTCGCGGTGGCCTCGGCCTGGGCGATCGGCCGTGGGCTTCACGAGTCCCCGCGCGCGGGCGCGCTGGGCCTGGGGCTCGCGCTCTCGGTCATCGTGCCTTTTGTGCTCCTGTTGCTCTCGCTCGCCGATCTCGATCGGGGCTTCGCGCGCGCCGATGCGATCCTGGCTGGCCCGCCCGCGCGCAGCGCCACGCACCGCTCGAGCGTGCTGGACTGGAAGGGGCTGCGCGCGTTGAACGAGGAGCGTTACGCGCTCGCCCGCGACGCCTACCGCCAGTTGTGTCTCGAGACCCCGGCGCCGCGCGCGCTCAAGCTGTGGGGCGCGGCGGCGCTGATGGCCGAGTCCCCGCGCGAGGCGCAGGGCGCTTTCGAACGCCTGCTACAGCGCGTGCCCGACGACCCGGTCGGGTGGTACGGGCTGTGGATGAGCGCCGCCGCGGCCGGGGACTCCGTCCAGGCCGCTCGCGCCTCCGCGCACGCGTTGCGCTGGAGCAGTGACAGCCCGGAGATGCGCGACGTGGTGGACTTCTTCGACTACTACCCCCGGCTCTACGGCGTGCTGCGCCAGGTGCTCGAGCCGGCCGCCGCGCCCGGACCCTGACCGGGGAGCGCGCGCGCGGCGCCCGTCGCTAGCGGCGGGCGTTCCGCATCACCAGCAAGCGCACGAGTTGCAGCGCCGCCATGGCCGCCGCCGCCACGTAGGTGAGTGCCGCGGCGTCGAGCACCTTCTTGGCGCCCGCGACCTCTTCGGGCATCACCGCGCCGGTGCTGGTGAGCTGTACCAACGCTCGCTTGGAGGCATCGAACTCCACCGGCAGCGTGACCAGGTGGAACAGCACGGTGCCGGCGAAGAACAGGATCCCCAGGTCCATGAGCAGGCCGGCGAACGGCGTGCGCGCCCCGATCAAGAGACCGATCAGGAACAGCGGCATGGCCGCGGTGCTGGCGATGCCCACGACCGGCGCCATGCCCGCGCGCATCTGCAGCGGGAAGTAGCGCTCGTGATGCTGAAGCACGTGCC
>JANNKI010000477.1:0-3924 GCA_031396225.1 bacterium
GCGCTCGCGCACGATCTCGAGCGCACGCTCACAATGAGCGAGGTTCCCCACCGACGGGCCGCCGTACTTCGAGTTCAGCATGCTCACTTCTCCCGGTCGAGCGCTCGTCGCACCGTCTCCATGCGCGCCATCAGGTGCGCGCGGCCGATGCTGTCCGAGAGTGCCGCCTGGAGAATGTAATCCACCGCCTCCGTGTTGCGGCCGATGCGCGCCAGGACATACTGGGCGGATGGCCCATCGCGCAGCACCGCCTCGACGACGCGCGTGCGCAGGGAGTCGCTCGCCAGCAGCCGCTGCGTCATCGCTTCGGCCATCGCCCCGTCCGAGGCGAACGCTGTCATGACGCGTTCCCGAACCTGAGGATTGCGTGTCACTTGCGTGACCACGTCCCCGGCGCACCCGGCCATCGTCGCCAGCAACAGGGCGCCCGCCAGCGCGCCCAATCGAGCTCTCCTCATGACCATCCTCCTCCTGGGACGCGGGCGACAGCTGCCCGGGGAAGCCGGGCTCCTCCCGGCCGGACTTCGCCAGACTAACGAAGTCTTGACTCCGTCCGAAAGCCCTTCCAGTCTGTGCGCCCTTCGCCACTCGCCGTAGGGCCGCGGTCGCGAGACCGCTACAGACCGGGGGATGAAGATGAGCCTCGCACGCAGGGCAAGTTGGGCGATCGTACTCGCGATGTCGCTTGGCTGGAGCACGGCCTCGGCGCAGACCGGCACCGTCACGGGTGCGGTCACCGACGAAGCCGGCGCGGCGGTGTCCGGCGCCGAGGTGCGCGTGGAAGGCACCAGGCTCCACACCAGCTCCAACGAAAGTGGCCGCTACGAGCTGCGTGGTGTGCCCGTGGGCACGCATTCGGTGCGCGCGCTCATGCTCGGCTTCAAGTCGGTGCTCCGCTCGGTGACGGTCGAATCGGGCGGCACGGCCACGCTCGACTTCCGGCTCGAGAAGAGTGTCATCCCCGTGGCGCCGATCGAAGTGGTGGTGGGCTCGCGCGCACGGCACACGGCGGCCGATGAATTGGCCGTGCCGGTGGACGTCTACAACCGCGAGGTGCTGCAGCGGCAGGGCACCACCGAGACGTCGCAGACGCTGCAGGCGCTCTCGCCGTCGGTCAACTTCCCGCGCCAGAGCGTCACCGATGGCACTGACATCGTGCGGCCGTTCACGCTGCGCGGCCTGTCCCCGGACCACACGCTGGTGCTCCTGAACGGCATGCGCCGCCACCAGACGGCGCTGGTGAACACGTTCGCCTACGGCACGGCGGCGGGCTCGTCGGGCGTGGACTTGAACGCGATCCCCTCCGCCGCCATCGAGCGCGTCGAGGTGTTACGCGATGGCGCGGCGGCGCAGTATGGCTCGGACGCCATCGCCGGTGTCGTCAACGTGGTCACGCACCGCGGACGTTTCGCACCGTTCGCCACGGTCACGGGCGGCCAGTACTTCAGCGCCGATTACCCGCACGACGGCGGCAACGTGAACGTGAGCGGCGGCTGGGGGCTGCCGCTCGGCGAGGGCTCGTTGTCGCTGGCCGCGGAGTACCTGGACCGCCAGCCCACGAACCGCGCCTGGGCGGACCCCTTCGAGACGGGTGGTGTCCCGGGCACCGAGGATGTGGTCGGGCCCGATGGAAAAGTGATCCAGAAGAACAACCCCGTGCCCCAGCCCAACCATCACTGGGGCGACGGCCTGGAGCGCGACCTCCTCACCATGGCGTCGGCGCACCTGCCGCTCTCCGCCAGCACCGCGATCTACGCGTGGGGCGGTTACAGTCAGCGTGAAGGCAACGGCAACGGCTATCGGCGCTACAGCGACAGCGGGCGCAACTGGCCGCAGATCTACCCGATCGGATTTCTGCCCGAGTTCCATCCGAGGGTCACCGACTTCTCGCTCGCGGGCGGCCTGAAGACCGAGGCGAACGGCTGGAACCTCGACGCCGGCGCCACGTTCGGGCAGAACGGCTTCCGCTACGATCTCGAGAACACGCTCAACACCTCGCTCGGGCCATCACTCACCTCGCCCACAGCGCCGGGTCCCGACGGCATCTTCGGGAACTCGGACGATCCCGGCATCCCCAACCAGACCTCGTTCTTCGCCGGCGAGCTCAAGCGCGACGAGTTCGTGGCCGACGGAAACGCATCACGCGAGATGAGTCTCGGGCTGCCCGCGCCGGTCAACGTGGCGGTGGGCGTGGCCTATCGGCGCGAGCACTGGGTAGCGAAGGCCGGCGAGCTGGCGTCCTACATTGACGGCGGACACGTGGACCAGTTCGGCGGCGACGCGCCGGGCGGCTCGCAGGTGTTCCCGGGCTTCGCGCCGAGCGACGCGTCGGACTCGAACCGTGACAATGTCGGCGCGTATCTCGACCTGGAGACGAAGCTGGTGCCCCAGCTTCTCGTGAACGGCGCGGCCCGGGTCGAGAACTACAGCGACTTCGGCTCCGTGCTCACGGGCAAGCTGGCCGCCCGCTGCCAGCCGAATCCGCGCGTCACGTTTCGCGCCGCCGCGAGTTCGGGTTTCCGTGCCCCGGGCCTGGCGCAGGTGCACTTCAGCAAGGTCGTCACCAACGTCATCGGCGGCACGCCGGTCGAGATCGGCGTCTACCCCGTGGACCACCCCGCCGCACGGCTCCTGGGCAGCAAGGACCTGAACGAGGAGAAGTCCGTGAACCTGAGCGCCGGCATCGCGGTGACGCCGGTGGACAACTTGACGCTCGCCGTGGACGTGTACGACATCCGGATCAAGGACCGGATCCTGCTCGGCGCCACGTTCGACGACAGCACGACTCTCCGCATCCTGGGCAACGCGGGCTACACGGACATCGCCGGGGTGCAGTACTTCACGAACGGGCTCGACACCAAGTCGCGAGGTGTGGACGTCACCGTCGACGTGCGTTTGCCGTTCGGCAACGAGCGCTCGCTGGACCTGCGCGGTGCGTTGAATTGGGGCGAGAACAAGATCACCCACGCGGACGGCTTGCCGGTCGAGCTGGCCACCTCCACCGCCGAGACGGGCATCCTCGACGAGGTCACGCAGATCGCGATCGAGGAGGAGCGCCCGGACCTGCGCGGCTCGTTCACGGCTGAGTACACGCAACAGGGCTGGCGTGGCCTGGCGCGGGTGGCCTACTACGGCACGTTCGCCTCCGCGCAGCCGGCGTTCACGCCGGGCTATCGCGAAGAGTACCCGGCGCGCACGCTGGTGGACCTCGAGGCGGGGTACAAGCTCGAGCCGGTGGAGCTCTCGATTGGCGCGCGCAACGTGTTCGACACGTACCCCGGCAAGGCGACGCTGGATTACAACAACAACTTCGGCGTGTTCCCGTGGGCCGCGGCGTCGCCGTTCGGCTACAACGGCCGCTACCTCTACACGAGGCTGTCGTGGGTGCTGCCGAGGTGAACCGGGCGACGCGCTGACGAAGCGGCCCGCGGGGAACGCCCCGCGGGCCGCTTGCCTGCCCGGCCGGCGCTACGCGTACGCCTGTGGCCGCCGTGTGTGCCAATCGGTGCGCGACTGGAAGCGGGCTCCCAGCCCGCAGAGTGCCGCCTCCGAGAATGGCGCGCCCATGAACGCGATGCTCGTGGGCAGTCCGTTCTCGCCGAAGCCGTTCGGCAGCGCGAGCGCCGGAAGCCCGGTCAGGTTGCCGGCGGGGATCACCGGCGGCCCGCCCGAGATGCCCGGGTACGCCTTCGCGAACTCTCCATCGGCCGGGTAGGCCACGGTGGCGCGCGTCGGCGTGGCCACCACGTCGTACGTGGCGAACAGCTTCCGCATCGCCGCGCGCATGGGCTTGCGCAAGCGCATCGCGTGCAGGTAATCCACTGCCGGGAGCAGCAATCCCGAATAGCCACCCGTGCGATCCGCCGGGCATCTGAGCTTCGTGACGTCGCCCGTGTCGAGCAATTCCAAAAACGCGCTCGCTCC
>JANNKI010000490.1:0-17150 GCA_031396225.1 bacterium
CTGGAATGCGGCATGTCGTCCCACAACTGGCCGATCTGCGTGAGCTTGTTGCCGATGGCGGTGGCCACGAACCAGCCGCCCATCATGACGCCACGCAGGTGCGCCGGCGCCACCTTGGACACGAGCGACAGGCCCATGGGGGAGAGCATCAATTCGCCCAGCGTGAGCACGCCGTAGGCGCCCAGCAACCACATCGGCGAGACGCGGTAGGCGTAGGGGTCCGTGCCCGTGACCGTGGCCTCGCCCTGCTTGGCTGCGAGGAACAGGACGAAGAACGCCAGCGCCGTGGCCAGCATGCCGAACAGCATCTTCACGGGCGTGGAGGGTTCGCGGCCGCGGCGGTCGAGCCAGCGCCAAACCGCCACGAGCGGGAACGTGAGCAGGATCACCCAGGCCGGATTGATGGCGTTGGAGATGATGCCGGTGACGTTCCAGGCGGTGTTCTCGTTCGCCCAGTACGTGATGGTGGAGCCGTTCTGGTGGAACACCATCCAGAAGATGATCACGATCAGGTAGATCACGATCAGTGCGCCGATGCGGCGCGGCGTGGGCACGGCGTCGATGGGCTGCGGTGCGGCGCCCGTCGCCGTCCCGCGCGGGCGGTCAACGCCCTCGAGGTGGTGCTTGAAGCGCCACAGGATCGCCACCGAGATGGCCATGCCCGCGGCGGCCACGGCGAACGCCGGATGGAAGCCGAAGCGGGACTTCACGAACTCGGCCACCACGGGTGCCAGGAACGCGCCCACGTTGATGCCCATGTAGAAGATGTTGTACGCACGGTCCTTGAGCCGGCTGCCGTCGGGGTACAGGTTGCCGACCATCGTGGACACGTTCGGCTTGAAGAAGCCGTTGCCGATGACGAGGCACGCGAGTGCCACGTACACGACGAACTCGGAGCGCACGCTCAATAACAGGTGCCCCACCATGAAGAACAAGCCGCCGATCATGACGGCGCGGCGATAGCCGAGGTGGCGGTCGGCCAGCCAGCCGCCGATGAGCGGGCTGGCGTACACGAACATCAGGTAGTTGGCGTAGAGGCCAGTGGCCCGGTCGGACGACCACCCGAAGCCCTGCCCGGTGACGTCGCGCAGGTAGAGCGTGAACATCGCCAGCATGGTGTAGAAGCTGAAACGCTCCCACATCTCGGTGGCGAACAGCACGTAGAGCCCACGGGGATGCTTCTCGGGGGCGGCGGGTGCGACGGCGGCGACGTGGCTGGCCATGCGGGCGCGTTCCCTCGGGTTCGGTCCGTGAAGGGGGCCGACCGCGGCCCCACGGGAGCTTGGAACGGGCGCGATATTGCCGCGTGCGCGTGGCGTTGACCAGCCGGAAAGAGAGCCGGGCGCGGACCTGGCGGGAGGGATGGGGCAGGCGCGTGGTGTGCCAGCGTGCGCCACGGTCGGCCGATGTTCGCCGACAGCATCAGTAGAGGGGGGGCCCCTACCGGACTCCGCGAGGGTTTCACCCAGGGCCAGTGAAGCGGAGACCCAGCAGCCCCCTCACCGCTCGGCCCCATCGACGTGGCGCGAATCACCTCGCTCGTGAGTTTCGCGCGTCGGTCCAGAGACAGGCTCCGTGCAGCGAACGGAGCCCCGGCTCGGGTGTGAAAGCTCCCTGCCAAGGAGGTCTTTCTGCCCAGCTGCTGGTCGAATTGTGTGCCCGCCGCCGAGGCGTGTCAAGACCTTCCCTGCAAGTGCAAGCGAACACACGCGCGCGCGACCACGAGGTGGCCACGCCGCGCGGCGTTCAGCGCTTGCCGGACTTCGCGGGCGTGGCGGACGTCGCGGCCTTGCGTGCGTTCCTCGCCGGCCCCACCACCTCGAAGCTCGCGTCGTCGATCCACACCGTTCCGCGCGCCGGCGCGATCGTCTGGCAGTTCGCCCACACGAGCTCGGCGTCCTCGGGGATGTCGAGTTCGATGGACAGCGGCGTCCAGTCCCAGGTGTTCGACAACAGCTCGGCGCCCGGAGACTGCGTGACCCGGGACTTCAGGCCGTGCGCGTAGATCTTCACGAGCGACGTGCCCAGGAGCGAATCACCCTTGAACCACGCGGTGAGTCGCACGCGCTGTCCGCGCAGCGCCCGGCCACTGAAGGGCTGTCCCACACCGATGCGCGTCTCGACGAGCCCGTCCCAGAAGTCCGATACCCGCACGCTCCTGCGCCCCGTGTGCGCGACCGTGCTGTCCACCACGAGCTTCGCTCCCTCGTACGGCGGGATCGCCAGGTCCCAGGCCAGGCCACCGTCTTCGAAGCCAGGGTCGGCGAACAGGTTCACGCCCTTCGCCGGTCGGGCCGGCGGCGGCGACGGCAGCAGCGTGAGCGACGCATCGTCGAACATCACCTGGCCGGTGCCGATGAGCCCGCCGCGCACGAACAGCACGTTCGTCCCCGGCGGCACGACCGTGCGCGCCTCGCGCAGCACCCACTCGGTGAGCGGGTCGTCGAACTGCGTGCGCTTCCAGCCCAGGTCCAGGAGAGGGTCGTCGATCTTGCCGATGCCCAGGCGCTTGAGCGCCTCGTCATGGTCCACGTTCCAGATGCGCGCCATGCGCGAGGCCGTGTCGCTGTAAGCCTGGATCAAGATGTAGGCGCGGCCCTCGACGCCGTTGTTGCGCACCCACGCCTTGAACGACGCCGTCTTGCCCCACGTCTCGGGACCCACCAGCAACGTCTGACTCCAGTTGTGCGCCATGGGGAACGCGTTGCTCATGTTGGCCACATTCACCGCCCAACGACCGCTGTGCACGAGGAACGAGTCGCGCCCGAAGAACACCGTGGGCAGGTCGGCGGTGGAAGTGTCCCAACCCACCGGCATCCAGGGATGGTCGGCCACGGAGCGCTCGAAGTCGGGGTTCTGCAGCAGCGAGCGGGTCACGGGGCGCGTGGCGCTGTCGCTGTTTGGCGCGAGCAGGGCCAACGAGGACACGAGGAACACGACGGCCGCGACGAACGCGCGGGACGACTTGGGCATGAGAGACATCCGGGTTCGGGTTCAGGTGGGCCCGTGGGAACGGGCCCGGCGCGACCAAGGGGCATGGTGGCGCAGGCGGAAAAGTATCGGGAGACAGCGCCCGCGTTGCAAGCGGAACACGCCCGAAGCGTCCCTCCAGCCCACTCCCTGACCACTCGCTGACGAGCGGGCGGTTTGAGCCGCCCCCATGCCTTGGGTAGCCTGCCCCCGCGCATGCATGCGGCGCGCCGCCGGAGGCACCGTGTCTGAATGGTTCTTCACGTCCGACCTGCACGGGTCGGGCGAGCTCTACGAGCAGGTGGTCACACTCGCGGCCGAGCGCAAGCCTCGGGCGGTGCTCGTGGGCGGCGACCTGGCGCCGCACGGCACCGGCGCGGCCGGCGTGGGCCGCCAGCGTGTGTTCCTCGAGGGGTTCCTGGTGGAGTTCGCGCGTCGGTTGCGCGAGGCGTCGCCGGGTGGCGAGTTGCTGTTGCTCATGGGCAACGACGACTGGGCCTCGAATCACGACGTGCTGGAGCGGCACGACGGTTCGCTGTGGCGCTCGATGCACGCGCGCACCGTCGAGGTGGACGGCGTCGCCGTGGCTGGACTGTCGTGGGTGCCCATCACGCCGTTCGCCATCAAGGACTGGGAGCGCTGGGAGGACGGCGAGGACGAGGCCCCCGCCCGACTGCACGGCTGGCTTTCGGGAAGCGAGGGCGTGCGCGAGTATCGCTTCGAACCCGAGCGCCGCTCGCCCACGATCGCCGAGGGGCTCGAGGCGCTCGCCACTCTGTCGCCACCTGCCGAGACGGTGTACCTGCTGCACTCCCCGCCGCGCGACACGGCCTGCGACGTGATCTCCACGCGGCAGCACGTCGGCTCGCGCGCCATTCGTGCGTTCGTGCAGGCGAACCAGCCGCCGCTCGTGTTGTCGGGACACATACACGAATCACCGCGCGTCTCGGGCGCGTGGCGCGACCAACTCGGCCGCACGACGGTGGTGAACCCGGGCCAGTTCGGGAGCCCGCGCCTGTCTGGCGTATGGTTCGACCCGCGGCGTCCGGCCGAGACCCTGCGTCACACCGTGCTCGAATGAGGCGGCTCGGGCGGCGCGACACCGGCACGGCGCGGCGGGAAGGGCACTGACCATGGCGATCCTCGGCGGACACACGGTGCTGGCGGTGGACACCGAGACCACGGGCATGAGCCCATCCGAAGGCCACCGGTTGGTGGAAGTGGCGCGCGTGGCGGTGGTGGACGGCGCGCTCGGCGAGGAGTGGTCCACGCTCATCCAGCCGTCGCGACCCATCCCGGCCGACGCCACGCGCGTGCACGGCATCAGCGACGCGATGGTGGCCGGCGCGCCGAGTGCCGCCGAGGTGGGACGGACTCTGCGCGCGGCGTGCGGCGACCTGCCGTTGGCGTTCCACAACGCGCCATTCGACCTGCCGTTCCTGTTGCACCTGTTCCGCGAGGCGGGAACGCCTCCGCTCCTCAATCCGATCATCGACACGCTGGGCCTGGCGCGCGGTCTGTTCGGCACAGGCAGCAACGCGCTGGGCGCGCTCGCGACCCGGCTCAAGTTGCCGGCGGAGACAGCGCACCGCGCGCTGGGCGACACGCGCACCACGGCGCGGCTGTTCGTGGAGTTGGCCAGCCGCTGGGAGCGCGAGAAGGGCGTGCGCTCGCTGCTGGAACTCGCGGCGGTCAGCCAGGACGTGATGCGGGTGACCGCGCGCCGGTGAGCCGCGCGCGCGCCGGCATACGCTGGACGTCTCCGCCACCTCGGGCGATGATGCGGTCTCGACCGGCCGGATCCACGCCCGCATCGCGCACAGGAGCACCTCCATGATGACCCAGATCGTTCCCGAGCCGGGCCAGATGGCTCCGGATTTCCGCCTGAAAGGCCCCGGGGGCGCTTTCTATACGCTGTCCGAACACCGCGGCGAGAGCGCGGTCGTACTGGTGTTCTACCCGCTCGCGTTCTCGGCCGTGTGCAGCCACCAGTTGCCCGAGATGCAGAAGCACGTGAAGGCGTTCGAGCAGGCCGGCGCGGTGGTGTACGGCGTGAGCGTGGACAGCCACCACGCGAATGCGGCGTTCGCTCGCTCGCTCGGGCTCACGTTTCCGTTGCTCTCGGACTGGAAGCGCGAGGCGTCGGCCGCGTACGGCGTGTTGCTGGCGGAATCGGACTACAGCGGTCGCGCAACGTTCGTGGTGGGCCGTGACGGCAAGGTGCTGTGGCGGGAGATCTCGGAGAACACGCACGACCTGGAGCAAGTCCCGAGTCCCGAGCGCGCGCTGGCCGCCCTCACGCGCGCCTGACACGGACGAAGCGGGCGCGGCGCCATGTCCGACTTGCGTCCCCGCGTCCTCGTGGCGCTGCGCGGCGATGAACCGGGCCGTGCGCTGGCGGCGTTCCTCGACGCGAACGGTTTCGCCTGCGTGAGCGTGCGCGACACGGAGTCCGCACTGAACGCGCTCGAGCGCGAACGCGTGGACTGCCTCGTGTGCGAGGCGCACACGCCGCGACTCGACGGACTCGCCGTGCTCGACAGGGCCCGCGCCCGACAAGCGGCGCTGTGCGCGGTGATGTTGGCGACCAGCGACACACGCGCGCGGCCGCGCTCGAAGCGGTGCGGCGCGGCGCCTACGACTTCCAGGTGGAGCCCGTGAACCGCGAGAAACTGCTGGCCACGCTGCGGCTGGGGCTCAAGCACCAGCGGCTCGCCGAACGCGTGGTGGAGATGGAGGACCGCCTCGACCGCCAGTTCGGACTGCGCGCGCTCACCGGGCACTCGCGCGAGATCCAACGCGTGCGCGACCAGGTGCGCCACCTGGCGGCCACTCGCGCGCCGGTGCTGCTCGAGGGCGAGCCCGGCACAGGCAAGAGCGTGGTGGCCCGCGCGCTGCACCACAACGGCCCGCGTCGCGAGCGCCGCTTCGAACGCGTGCGCTGCGGCGCCCTGCCCGAGAGCGTGCTCGAGGTGGAGGTGTTCGGCTCAGAGGCCGCCGGCACGCCGGGCGCGCTCGAGCGTGCCGACGGCGGAACGCTGTTCGTGGACGAGGTGGACCAGGCGCCCCCCTCTGTGCAGGTGCGGCTCTTGCGCTTCCTTCAGGAGCGGGCATTCGAGCGCGTGGGCGGTTCGCAGCCGCGACGAGCCGACGTGCGCGTGCTGGCGGCGTGCGACGGCGAGTTGGCGCAGGCGGTGCGCGAGAAGCGCTTTCGTGACGATCTTTACTACCTGCTCGCCCTGACCCGCGTGCACCTGCCGCCATTGCGGCAGCGGCCGGAAGACCTGCCGCTGCTGGTTGAAGAGCTGGTGCGTGGCGCCAACCAGGAACACGGCCGACGCGTGCCCGGCGTGACGGTGGGGGTGCTGGACCGGCTGGCGCGACATCCCTGGCCGGGCAACGTGAGCGAATTGCGGAATGTCATCCACGGCATGGTGGCCACCGCGCGCGGGCGCAAGCCGCTCGACCTGGAGCTCCTGCCCGACGCGCTTCGGAGCGAGCAGGCGTCGACCCCTCGCCTGGAGATCGCGGTGGGCATGACACTCGAGACGGCGGAGCGAAAGCTGGTGGAGGCGACGCTGGCCCACACCCGGGGCGACAAGCGCCGGGCGGCGGCGCTGTTGGGCATGGGCCTGCGCACGCTCTACCGGCGACTGGAGCACTGGGGAATCGGGTGAAGCGTTC
The DNA here is from genome assembly GCA_031396225.1 of bacterium. Lineage (GTDB taxonomy): Bacteria > Eisenbacteria > RBG-16-71-46 > RBG-16-71-46 > RBG-16-71-46 > JAIOPA01. The sequence continues at coordinate 6,655 of JANNKI010000490.1, forward strand.
GCGGGCGGGGGCATCCGCCGCGAGACTTAAGCCGGGGGCGGAGCCGGCCGATAACGGGCGCGACCTGTTGTCGGAGCGTGGAGGCCACCGTGGGCGAACCCTTGCCGTACGATTCCGAGGACAATCCCACTCCCCCCACCGCGCCACGTCCGAACATCCCTCGTGCGGACTGGCTCGTGGGAGCTGAGGAAGCTGACTCCGCCGGGCACGAGCGCTCCAAGGGCGGGGACTCAGCCCCGAGGCAGCGACCCGTGCTGGCTCGCCCCGAGGTCCCCAACGCGGGCATTCCTCGCAATTCGGAACGCATCCCGTCGCCGTTCCCCGGGCGTCCGCCGGCGCCGCAGGTTCAGGAGCAGCCCGCGATGCCGACCTGGGAGGCGGGCAAGAGCAGCGTGCCGAGGTTGCGGCCGCAGCACGAGGGGACCTTCGCGTCCGCATCGCCGATTCCGGAGCTGGCGCGCGATTTCCCCATGGACGATGCCGAGGAGCGCGCTCGCGTCTCGGCGCGGATGGCCGAACAGCGCGCCGAGGAGAAGGCCATCGCCTCGCGTCCGCACGAGGTGGTGGCGCCGCAGGAGTTCGAGCTCCCGGTCGTCGCCACGCCGTGGTGGACGCAGGTGCCCCAATTGATCGCGACCGACCGGCGGGTGCAGCTGGCGCTCCTCGCCGTGGTGCTCATCTTCAGCGTCATCGCGATGTGGCCGCGCGAGGAGATGACCACGTCCGTCGGCCATCTCAAGCACAACCCCAGGCGCTACGCCGACGTGCCGGTGCGCGTGCGCGGCCTGGTGTCCGAGGTGTTCCCGGTGGGCGGCAGTTGGGCCTACACGCTGGTGCAGGGCCGGGACACCATCGTGGTGTTCTCGCGCACGCGCCGGCCCAAGGTGCACGATCGGCTCGTCGTGATCGGCACGCTCAGCAGCGGATTCCTCGACGGCCAGTCGCGCCTCGCGATCTTCGAATCCACCACGCGCTGACCGGCGAGTGCCGCACGCCGCACGACCACGCTGCGGCCAGGCGCCACGCATGCAGCCCGGAGACCGCCCGAATCGCATTGTCACTTTGACAATGCGATGCAGGATGGAACGGTGGGCATGGCCGGCATAGGATTGCCACAGCAAGAGTTATCAGACTTGGCAATTGTTGGACTTGAAAGGCCCAGGGACGAACTTAGATTGGTCTTCCGGACGCGCCGCGCCGCGGAGGACTCACTCCACGAGCCGAAGTCCTCGCGCGATCCGTTCCAACCCGAGTTCGTCACCGCCGACCGCGCTCCGTGCCGGACGCCCTCTGCGTCCCACGTGCGGTCCATTCAAGGAGAGAACCATGCACTTCCAGCCTCTCGCCGACCGGCTGCTCGTCCGCCGCATCGAGGAGCAGGAGACCGTCCGGGGCGGCATCATCATTCCGGACACCGCCAAGGAGAAGCCGCAGGAGGGTGAAGTCGTCGCCGTTGGGCCGGGCCGGCTCACCGAGGACGGCAAGCGCGTCGCGGTCGAGGTCAAGAAAGGCGACCGCATCCTGGTCGGCAAGTACAGCGGCACCGAAGTGAAGATCGACGGCACCGAGTACGTGATCCTGCGCGAGGAGGAAGTCCTCGGCGTGCTCAACAAGAAGAGCAAGTGACTCTGATCGGCTGCGCGGGACACCCGTCCAGGGGACGGGGCCTGCGCGCCGCCTGACATCCCATACACCGGAGGCACAATGGCTGCCAAGATGCTGCTGTTCAGCGAGCAGGCCCGCGCCGAGATCATGAAGGGCGTGGAGATCCTCGCGAAAGCCGTGAAGGTGACGCTCGGGCCCCGCGGCCGCAACGTCGTGCTCGACAAGAAGTGGGGCTCGCCGACCGTCACGAAGGACGGTGTGAGCGTGGCCAAGGAGATCGAGCTGGACGACCCGTACCAGAACATGGGCGCGCAGATGGTGCGCGAGGTCGCCTCGAAGACCTCGGACGTGGCCGGTGACGGCACCACGACCGCCACGGTGCTCGCGGAGGCCATCTTCAAGGAGGGCCTCAAGAGCGTCACCGCCGGCTCGTCGCCGATGTACATCAAGCGCGGCATCGAGAAGGCCGTGCAGACCGTCGTGGAAGAGCTGAAGAAGCAGTCCAAGCCGGTGAAGGACAACAAGGAGATCGAGCAGGTCGCGACCATCTCCGCCAACGGCGACACCGAGATCGGCAAGATCATCGCCGAGTGCATGGACAAGGTCGGCAAGGACGGCACGATCACGGTGGAGGAGGCGCGCTCCATTGAGACCACGAAGGACATCGTCGAGGGCATGGAGTTCGACAAGGGCTACATCTCGCCCTACTTCGTGACGGAGAAGGACAGCATGGAGGCGGTCATCGAGGACGGCTTCATCCTGCTCTACGACAGGAAGCTCTCCAGCATGAAGGACCTGCTCCCCGTGCTCGAGAAGGTCGCCCAGCGCGGCAAGCCGCTGCTGATCGTGGCCGAAGAGGTCGAGGGAGAAGCACTCGCGACGCTGGTGGTGAACAAGCTGCGCGGCACGCTCAACGTGTGCGCGGTGAAGGCGCCCGGCTTCGGAGACCGTCGCAAGGCCATGATGGAGGACATCGCCGTCCTGACAGGCGGCAAGGTCATCACCGAGGACATCGGCCTGAAGCTCGAGAGCGCGCGCATCGAAGACATGGGCCGCGCCAAGCGCATCCTGGTGGACAAGGAGAAGACCACGATCATCGAGGGCTACGGCAAGCCGGGTGAACTCAAGGGTCGCATCGGCCAGCTCAAGAAGGAGATCGAGGACACCACGTCGGACTACGACCGCGAGAAGCTGCAGGAGCGCCTGGCCAAGCTGGCGGGCGGCGTGGCGGTGATCAACGTGGGCGCGGCGACCGAGACCGAGATGAAGGAAAAGAAGGCTCGGGTCGAGGACGCTCTACATGCCACCCGCGCGGCGGTCGAAGAAGGCATCGTGCCGGGCGGCGGCGTGGCGTACCTCCGCGCGCAGAAGGCGCTCGATGCGCTGGCGGCCACGTTCGAAGGCGACCAGCGGATCGGCGTGAACATCATCCGGCGCGCACTCGAGCAGCCGCTGCGCGTGCTGTGCGAGAACGCCGGGCTCGAGGGCTCGGTCGTGGTCGAGAGCGTGAAGAAGGAGAAGAAGCACATGGGCTTCAACGTGGACACCGAGGAGATGGTGGACATGTTCGAGGCCGGTATCATCGACCCGACCAAGGTCGCCCGCACGGCGCTGCAGAACGCGGCGTCGGTGGCGAGCCTGCTGCTCACGACCGAGGCGCTGATCACGGAGATCCCGGAGAAGAAGAAGGCTCCGTCGCAGGGCGGACAGGGTGGTTTCGACGGCGGGGACTACTAGTCCGACGCCGCACGCCCGACGCTGAGAGGTGACCGACCGCCCCCGGGGGAAGCCCCGGGGGCGATTCGGCTTTCCGGCAGGGGAGATCCAGGCGCAGATCGGATCGCCCGACGCGCTCGATCACTTGCCGGCGGGCGCGCTCCACTGACGGATCAAACCCTCGACGTTCTTGCGGTTCGGCTCGTCCGGCGCCTGCTTCAACGCGAGCCGGGCGTAGCCAATCGCCTTGGCCTTGTCGCCCGTGTCCGCGTGGCCTCGCGCGAGTCCGAGGTTCACCGGCCACTGGTTCGGGAAGCGCCTGGCGTTCAACTGGAACACCTTGAGCGCCAGGTCCTTCTCGCCCTGGCCCTGCAGCTGCCGCGCGAATCCATGCACGGCCACCGCCGTGAGCCCGCTCGTGGCCATGGCCTTATCGATGTTCGCCGACGCCTCGACGCGCTTACCGTTCGCGATCTGCAACTGCGCGAGCGTGGTGAGCGTGGTGAAGTTGGCGGTGCCGAAGTTCGGGTTGCTCACGGCGCCCTGAGCCCACACCAGCCCCTGGTCGAGGTGCGTCTTGTTCGCCAGGCAGTACCGCGCCGCGCGCTCCCAGTTGACCCAGGTGAACGAGGCCTCGCCGCGCATCTCGTCACGGATGCGCTGGACATAGAGGTCCTGGATGTTCGGCACGCTCACGGTGAACGGCACGGCGAGCCGCTCCCATTGAAGCTCGCACGTCGTCCGGTCCGGCCGGCGATCCGTGAATTCGTAGGTGAGCCACTCGCGGTACTCGTTCGCCCGCGGCTTCACCTTCACACGCAGCGCGTCCTCGGCCGGGTCGTAGCTGTAACTTCCCCACGACGTGCTGTTCTTGCTCAACACCAGCGTCCACTCTTCCTTGTCCGCGATCATGTGCAGGCCGTATCGGCCGGCCGGAATCGGTTGGCCTTGAAGCCTCACGTCGTGCGAGAACGAGATCGTGGTGTTCTCGTTCGCGCCAGCCCGCCAGGGACAACTCGTGCAGTTGTTGAATCCCAGGTCGGTGAGGCCATAGGGAACGAGCTCTCCCCAGATGTGCCCGGCGCGGTCTTCGCCGCCCGGTCCGTGCACGTCCGGGCTGTGATAGTCCACGGTCACCTGCACGAGCCCGATCCACTGCGAGACGGAGGCGCGCTGGTTGTCGCCGTCCGGCGGTCGGGTGATCGTCTGGGCGCCGCCGCCGGAGGGAACGAGAGACGCGAGCGATGCAGCCAGCACGAACAGGCGGACCCAGCGGGACATGGCGAGAACCTCCGGGGAGAACTTCGGACGACGCGAGGGGCACAGGTTAGTCGCGGGGGAGGGATGATGGGTGGCGCGAAAGGCCGCGCGTGGGCGAGCGCGGGTCGCGGGCCGACGAACGCCTGCGACAGAGTGGGCCTTCCGTCGGGCGTTTTCCCCTCGGGGGCGCAATGTCCCTGGGCTCGCACCGCCAGACAACGGAACGGCCACCACTGTGGGGGAGTGGCGACCGTCCGGATCGCACGAGGGAGCGAGGTTCAGCGGTGGTGACGCTTCGCCTGTACCCCCGTGGAACATGAGCGGCCGCGGCGTTTGTCACGACCAGGAGCGCATCGACGCGGCGCGGGCGTCTGGCGAGAACGCGCGGCCTCCGCGGGAAAGTCCGATGTCGGGTTCAGGGGATGCGCGAAGGCTATTCCTCGCGAGTGGGCATCGCAACAGAATTGTTCGTGATTCGCTGGGCTCAATTGCGGCGCACGCCGCCGGAGGGCTTCCTCGGGAGTGCGCGTGCCAACACGCGCATCGCGGCGAGCGCGGACGGTTTCAGCGCTCCGCGGCCCGCCGCTCGATCTCGGCTCGCACCTGGGAGAGCAGATCGTTCGCGCTGCGGCTCATCATGCTGCGGCCGAGCCAGCGCGGCACCTTGGCGCGCGGCGTGACGTCAAGCGAGTAGCGGACCACGGTGCGCCTGGCGTCGCCGCTCAGGGACCAGGCTCCGGTGTACACGCTGAAGTCCTTGCCAAGAACGTCGCGGAACTCGATACGGTTGGGCGCTTGCTCGCGCACGTCGAGCGTCACGCGGGCGGTGCGGCGGATCGGAAACACCCCGACTGATGCCATCTGGCGGATCCTCACCACGCCGCCCTCGCGGCGTTCCACGTCGCTGCGCTTCACGGACGACACGAAACGCGGGATGTGCTCGTAGTCCGTGAGCACCTCCCAAACAGTCTGAAGGCGCGCGACCGTGGTGAACGAACCGCGCACCTCGTAGACGCCGTCCCGATAGCCGACCGACACCGGAACGCCAGCGGCCCGCGCGGCGACGGCGCCCAGGAGCAACAACGCCAGCGCCAGCGTAGGAAGCCAGGACCGCGCGCAAGCGCGATCCCGACTCCGGATCGTTCCGGCGAGCCTGTTCATCATTCCTCCCTCGCCGGGCCTGGCCGCGAGGCTCGTGTCAGAACGCCACCACGCCCTCGATCATCATGCCTTCGAACTGGCCGTCACGCAGGATGTTCGTGAGCGGGTAATCCTTGTGCTCCTGCTTCACGTATTCGGCCTTCATCAGGATGCCCGGTGTCATGAACCAGCCGCCCCCCAACTGCAAGCGGTTCACGGTCACGTCGTTCGCGAATCCCGCGAAGCGTCCCTTCACCTGATTGTACCGCGCCGCCACGTAGAGATCGTCCCACGCAAATCGATACAGCGCTTCGCCGGCGACCTGTGTCCACTTGCGATCCGCCGTCTCGGCGGCCGTGCGACCCTTCGCCTGTTCGAGGTTGCCGAAGATCTCGAGGGCGCCGAACTTGACAAAGGGATTCAGGACAAGCGCCTGGACCTTGCTGTTGAGCCCCGGCTGGACGTCGCCGGTCGTGGCCTGCGATGACACCGTGGCGGTAGTGTTCACCAGCACGTCGTAGTAGCGCGAGCCGGGGCGGCTACCCGTGTACAACGTGTTATTCACCGACTTTGCCGTGGTGTAAATCGACCCTGTCAGGCGCACGCGGAGCTTCTCGTTCACCTGCTGGTCGAAGCCGAGCTTGCCTAGGTACGTCGGGGCGCGGTCCTGCGGGTTCGCCACGGTGCCGCGGATCTCGCCGCCGGTGGCACCGACCATGGCCATGTAGCCATTGGCCCGCAGGTACGCCTCGGCGCCAATCTCGGTGGTGAACGCGTTCATGATGAGGTTGCCCACGAACGGGTTCACGATGGCGTTGCCATTGTCCGTCGAACGAAAATGCGCGTCACCGTAGTTCACCTCGAAGTGCCCGACGCGCAGCGTCAGGTACTTCATGAGCTTGTCGAGCGTGGCGTTTTCCCACGGCGAACCGTCGATCAGCAGGTAGCCGTCCTTCACCCACGTCTCGTTGTGGCGCCGCGACGACAGGTATGTGGTCATCTCGACGCGGATGCCCTGCGCGAGCTGCGCGTCCATGTACATGTTCGCGGAAGCGTTGTTGAACCCGGCGCCGATGCGCTTGAGCTGGTTCTGGTTGACCGGCGGCGTGCCGGCGAGCACCGGCGTCGCGTTGTTCGAGTGATGCAGCGCCTGGAACTGCTGGGTGAATCCGCCGCCCCACGACAGAGCGAACCCGTTGTAGGGAACGCCCTCCTCCTTCGGCGGCTCGAACTGGTTGATGCTGCGCGAATCGTGCGCGCGGTAGTACTGGATCGTGTTCGGAGCCACCTTGGCGCGTTCGGTCTCGCCGGGCACCCGATCCTCGGCGCGTACGGTGGCCGCCAGCGACGCGAGCACGACCACGACGGTCGCCACGCCGAGCGTGAGCATCCTGCGGCCCTTGAGCGTGATCATATTCAAGCTCCCTTCTTCAGTTGTGAGAGGCATCCTTCTGGGCGTTGGCGTCACCGGGAATGAGCAGCAGCCGGTAACGGACGACGATGGGGTCGCGCACCTTGAGGGTGCCGAGCATCATCGTGGGCGGTTTCACGCCGTGTTCACTCATCTTCATCGGGTGGGAACCCTCGAGCCACAGGCCTTGGTCCCCGCGCACCAACCAGCCACGCACGCTGATAGGCCGCTCCTGGCCGGCCACGCGGAGCGTGCCCGCGGCCGTCACCGGCAGCGTGTCGCCACGCGCGGTGCCCACCTTCGACGACGTGAGCTGGAAGCGGATCTCGGGGAACTCGGTGGCGCGGAGCGCCTTGAGCATTTTTTTGTCGAGCGCTGCCTTGCCCGAGCGCATGCTCTGGAGCGGAACCACCAGGTCGAGCCCGCGAAGTCCGCCGCTCCGCAGCCACTTGTCGAGCCCGGCGGCGTCGGTCGGGTCGGCCTGGCCGGCGTCACGCAGGAGCGTGAACCCGAGCTTGGACGTGCGGCTCTCGTAGTCGTGCACGGTGGAGGTCCCCTCCAGCCACAGCACGCTGCCGGCCCCGAGGCTCACGGCCGCGGGCGAGGCTTTGGGCGGCTGGGCGCGGGACACCGAGCCCGCGGCCAGGGTCAGCAAAGCGAGCAGCAGAAGTTGCACCCGGCGGGGACCCCGCCAGGACATGGTGCTAGGCGCTCTCATGGGGCTCCTCCTTCACGACGAGCACGCTGCAACGGGCATGGGTCACCGCGTGGCTCGAGACACTTCCCAACAGCAATTTGGCGAACCCCGTGCGTCCATGGGATCCCACAACCAGCAGGTCCACGCGTTCCTCGCTGACCAGCCGAAGCAGTGCTTCGCGCGGGTCTCCGGAGGGCACTCGTTCCTCCGTGGCGATCCCCGCCTCCCGCAACTCGGCCTCGGCCTTGGCCACGACGGCGCAGGCGCTTGCACGCTGCTCCTCACTCACTTCGATCAGCAGCGGGACCCCGGACTCTCCGCCCACGCCCGGAGGCGTGAGTTGCGGGGTCACGACATTCGCGACGATGACCCGGCTTCCGGCCGGCCAGCGCATCCGAGCAACGAATCGCACCGCACGCGCCGAATGAGGCGAGTCGTCCACCGCGATCAGGATCTTCATGGCTTCCTCCCTTCCGACGTCCAACGAAAGGAGCATCGCCCAGCGCAAGGCTCGATTCCATGGGACGGAGGGTGCGTGCGCGCTGGTCCGAAGGTAGTAGCCCGAACGCTCGCGAATGCGCCCAAGAGCGGGTAGGCTTCCCTTTGTGGACCGCCACTTACGACAGGAGCTGCTGGTGTCCGATCGCCGTAGCCTCAAGCCCAAGACCCCGATCCGGCGCGAACGCCGAACGGCCACGCCACTCATCCGCATCGTCGTGGCCGACCACCACGCGATCGACCGGGGCGGCATGGTAGGGCTGCTCGAGAACGAGAGCGATTTCGTGGTGGTGGGCGAAGCCGCGACGCTCGAGGAGCTGCTCGTGCAGTGCCGCGCGCTGGCCCCTGACGTGCTCGTGCTCACGATGAATCTACCGTCCCTGGACGAGGACTCGCCGCTCCCGCGCCTGCGTCGCGAGTTGCCGGGTCTCAAGATCCTGGCCATGTCGGACCGAGGCACGCACAACTGCCTCGTGCTCAATCCGCCCTCCCGGCATCGCCACACCGATCAGCCGGTGGCCTACTGCGAGACGGGCACGGACTGCCTCGCGCTCGCGGTGGCGCAGGGCGCGCGCGCCACGTTGCGCCGGAGCGCGGATCCCGAGGACCTGTTCCGCGGCATCCGGGCGGTGGCGGCGGGCCAGTCGTGGTACGACCCGCAGACCACATCGGGCCTGCTGTCCACGTCCGACATCGGGCCAGGCGGGACGCGCGGCAGCGGCGATCCGCTTTCAGAGCGCGAGCTCGACGTGGCCGCACTGCTCGCCGAGGGACTCTCCAACAAGGAGATCTCCGCCGCGCTCACCATCAGCGAGCCCACGGTGAAGAAGCACGTCGGCCACATCCTCGAGAAGCTGGGACTTCAAGATCGACTGCAGGCGGGTCTGCACATCGCGCGCAATCCGTCGATCATCACGCGCCCTCCACACGTGAATGACGAGAAGTCCGCGTCCTCACCCGCCGCCCGGTCCACGAGTCGCGCGCGGAATCGATAGGCTGCCCGCACCATGAATCCACCGACCGCCGCGACCACCGCCCTCGCCGTGCGCATCCATCGGCTGCCGCACGCCGACGGGTTGCCGCTGCCCGCCTACGAGACCACGGGTGCTGCCGGGATGGACGTGCGTGCCGCGGTCGAAGGACCGCTCACGCTGGCGCCGGGTGCGATCGCGCTCGTGCCCACGGGCCTCGTGCTCGAGGTGCCGGAGGGCTTCGAGATGCAGGTGCGGCCGCGTTCGGGGCTGGCCGCGCGCCACGGCGTCACGCTGCCCAACAGTCCCGCCACCATCGACTCCGACTACCGGGGCGAGGTGCGTGTGATCATGCAGAACCTGGGCACGGAGCCGTTCGTGGTGGAGCGCGGCGCGCGCATCGCCCAGATGGTGCTGCAGCGCGTCCCGCGCGTGGAGTGGGTGGAGGTGGAGGAACTCACCGACACCGCGCGCGGCGCGCGTGGATTCGGCCACACCGGCGCACGCTGACGACGCTCGACGGGCGGCGGATCAGCTCTCCACCAGAACGTACGCGAATCCGTCGTGCCCCTTGCTGCCCACGGTCTGGATCACGGTGGCGCTCACGCGCGGCTCGGCCGCGATGAGCGCGTTCATGCGACGCACGCCCTGCACGCTTGGGTCGGCGCTCCCGGCGTTCGCCACCTCGCCCTCGCGCACGACGTTGTCCACCACGATCACCGTGCCGGCTCTCGCGAGGCGCAACGACCACGTGAAGTACTCGGGCAGGCTGGGCTTGTCGGCGTCGATGAACACCAGGTCGAATGGCCCGGCGCCCTCCTCGGCCAATCGCGGCAGCAGGTCGAGTGCGGCGCCTTCGCGCAGCTCGATCGCCGCGGCGGAGCCGGCGCGAGCGAAGTTCGCGCGCGCCACCTCGGCATGGAGCGGCTCGCGTTCCAGCGTGACGACACGACCGCCCGGGGCGAGTCCGCGCGCGAGCCACAGCGTGCTGTAGCCTCCGAGCGTGCCGATCTCGAGGATGGCGCGGGCGCCGAGCGAGCGCGCGAGTAACTCGAGCAGCCGGCCCTGGTTGGGTGCGACCTGGATGGCGGGCAATCCCGCGGCGTCGCTTGCCGCGAGCGCGGCGTCGAACGCCGGAACAGCGGGCACAAGCGTCTCGGTGAGATAGCGGTCCACCTTCGCCCAAAGGTCGGGATAC
>JANNKI010000515.1:0-2526 GCA_031396225.1 bacterium
CCCAATTCGAAGGACAATATGAATTACTACGGGCGCGGCGTCACCTACAAGCAACTGCTGTTCGGCGACGGTCCTCCGACCATGCCGGTCGAGGCGGCAGAGTTTCGCAGGGCGCTCCAGTCGAAGGCGCTGTTGAGCGAACAGAACAAGTAAAGGCGCGCGAGGGCCCGGCCGATGGCTGGGCCCTCCCCCCTGCTGGCACTCTCGACCGCGAGGGTGCCGCCCGACCCCGACCCGGGCTTGGCCAAACGGCGCAAAACGCCCTCCCACACCGTGCTCAACCCGGGTGAAACCATCAAATCCCGTTCGTGGCACGCCCGCCCGCGAAAAAACCCTCACGATCCGACATTGGGTGTGTATCCTCCCCACCCGTGCCCCGTATCCGGCTTCCCCACGACGATCTGGCCGCGCATACCCCCGAGACGCGCGCAGGGTGGAGTGTGCTTGTGGCGAATCGTGCCTTGGAACTCGTAACCGCTCCGAGCATGGACGCGGCAGAGGACTCCGCGATCAGCACGTGCCCCCTGTGCACGTGCAGTCAGAGCCGGACTTTCCAACGCATCGCGGTCACGCGCGGCCCGGCGACAGGATTCTACGAGTTGCGACAGTGCGAGGCCTGCGAACTCATCCACGTCGACCCGCGCCTCCACGATGGCGTGCTGTCACGGCTCTACGACGAGGACTTCTACTTTTCCACGGGTTGGGCCCTGCAGGGCGTCGCGGAGCTGGTCATGCACCAGATTCAATGCACGCGCCAGCGCCGTGTTCAACGACACGTTCGCTCGGGAGCGTTGCTCGACATCGGTTCGGGAGACGGCCGATTCGTGAATCACATGGCCAGGGCTGGCTGGAATGCCACGGGCCTCGACTTCTCGCCATCCGCGCAGGCGCTTGCCCAGGGTCGGAACGCCGGTGGGCGGTTCCTCTGTGGTTCGATCTTTGATCACGATTTTGCGCCCGAGAGCGTCGACGTGGTCACGCTCTGGCAGGTGTTGGAGCATATCGGTGAGCCACGCGAGTTCCTCGAACGCACGCACGCGCTGTTGCGTCCGGGTGGGGTCTTCATCGCTGCGGTGCCCAACATCGACGGGCTCTCGGCGCGGCTCGCGGGCGAACGCTGGTGGGGGCTCGATGTTCCACGCCACCTCGTTCACTATTCGCCACGCACGTTGTGCGCTGCGCTCGAGCACACAGGGTTCGAGGTGCTTCGGATCAACCACCTGTCCCTGCAGTACGACCCGTACGGCCTGCTGCACAGCTCGCTCGACTGGGTGTTCACGCGACGCCACTTCCTGTCCGATCTGGCCAAGCAACAAGTGCCATCCGACCTGACGCCCGGAGAGTTCGCGTACAACCTGGCGGCGCTGGTACTGCTGGGTCCGGTGCTGGCGCCGGTCAGCCTGCTCACCTGTGTCGCGGGCGCTTGCGTGGGTAGAGGCGGGTTCATCGAGGTGTTCGCCCGGCGGCGGTGAGCCGTGCGAAGACCAGCCCGCTCACAGCCAGCACGAGCATGCCGGACACGAGCAGCGCCGATTGCGGCCCCAGTCGCCGCGTGACCCAGCCCGCCAGGCCCACACTCAACAGCAACACCGAGCGCATCATGAAGTCGCGCGTGCTGAACACGCGACCGCGCACACCTGGTTCGGTGGCCTCCTGTAGCAGCGTCTCGGTGACCATGAGCGCGGGGGCGGCGGCCATGCCCATCAGCAATGCGGCCATCGCGAAGAGCGCGTACTGAGTGGTCGCGGCGAACAGCAGCAGGCCGGCGCCCGCCAGCACGAGTCCGGCGGCGAGCACCCACGGTCGCGGCAGATCGCGCCCGGCGGTGTTGAGCCACCAGGCGCTCAACGCACTGCCGACCCCCAGCACCGCCATGAGCACGCCCAGTCGCGCCATGCCCGGGACGCCGGCCGCGCGCTGCACGTGCAGGTTGCCCGCCACGTGCAGGAACCCTCCGGCACACCACACCGCGCCGAGCGTGGTGAGCGCGAGCCCGACGCGCGGATTCGTGCGCACGGTCTGGAAGCCGGCGCGCACCTGTTGCAGATAACCGCTCAGCGTGGGCGCATGGGCGTCGGGGGCGCGCGGCGCTGCGTTGTGGCGGATCGACAGCAGTGCCGCCACCGACACCAGATAGGTCGCGCCATTCAGGTACAGCGCGCTCGACCAACCCCAGTGATCCACGAGCCAGCCGCCGCCGAGCGAGCCCACGGCGGTCGCGGCGATGCCGGCGGCGGAGAGCCAGGTGTTGGCGGTGAGCAGCTGCGGCGCGGCAATGATCTCGGGCGTCAGGGCGCTCTTCGCCGGCAGGAAGAACACGCCACATGTGAACAGCAGGAACAACAGCCCAAACACCGGCCACACGCTGTGCATGAGCAGATACACCACCGGCACGGCCACGATGATGCCGGCCCGCATCAGGTCGGCCCCCACCAGCACGCGCTGCTGGTTGCGACGGTCCACCCACGCGCCCGCGAATTGCGCGATCATCAACACCGGCGCCTGCATGACGTTGGCCTGCAGCGT
>JANNKI010000534.1:0-8906 GCA_031396225.1 bacterium
GTTCCGGACCCACAGCCCGCCGCTGGGCCGGCTCATCGGCAAGGTGTACTTCATCCCCGCGCGGCCACTCTCCGGGCACACCGAGTACACCTACATGCTGACCTCGGGCATCCGGATGCGACAAGGGGTGCTCCGCCGCGACGTGCTCCGGTTCCGGTTCACGACCGGCGACTCGGTGGCGCCGCCGCCGCAGGCCTCGCTGTAGTCGACCCCCTGCACGCGACCCGCTGCGAGACCGTGCGCGCTCAGTAACTCCCGCGCAGGTCGTACTCGCTCGGGAACGCGTCCATGAACACGCGGTCGATCTCGAGGTTGACCTCGCGCAGCATGCGCGCCTTCTGCGGGTACGGCATGAACCCGCTCTTGAAGCCGTTCAGGATGATGCGCTTGACCTCGTAGGGCGAGAACCGGAACGCGCGGGCGGCCAACGCGATCTCCTCGCTCACCGTGGTCGCCGACATGAGCCGGTTGTCGGTGTTGAGCGTGACGCGCAGTCCCTGGCGGAAGTAGTCGCCGCACGGATGTTCCTTGAGGTTGCGCACCGCGCGCGTCTGGATGTTCGACGACAGGCACATCTCCAGCGGCACCCGGTGGTCGCGCACGTAGCGCAACAGGTCCGGCGCCTCGCGCAGCCGCGTGCCGTGCCCGATGCGATGCGCGCCGCAGTAGTGCAACGCCTGGCCGATGCTCTCGGCGCCGAACGCTTCGCCACCGTGCACGGTGGAATTGATGTTGTGCTTGAGGATCAACTGGAACGCGCCACGATGCGCCTTGGCGGGGTAGTCGCGCTCCTGGCCGGCCAGGTCGAACGCCAACACGCCCCGGCCCTTGTACGCCACCGCCAGTTCCGCGAGCGCCATGGACACCTTGGGCGCCATGCTGCGGATGCCGCAGATGATGACGCCGGTGGACATCTCGTACTTCGCACCCGCGTCGCGCAGCCCGCCGATGACCGGGTCCACGATGTCCTCGAACGGCAGTCGCTTCTTCCGGTGCAGGATGGGCGAGTAGCGCACTTCGAGATGGCGTACGTTCTCGGCGGCGCAGTCCTCCACCAGCTCGTACGCGGTGCGGTAGAGCGCCTCCTTCTGCTGCATCACCGCCAGCGTGAGGTCGAAGATCTTGAGGTAATCGGCCAGGTTGCGCGTGCGCTTGCCCGCCTGCAGCAGGCGTGTGAGTTTGCCGAGGTGCGTGGTGGGCAGCTTCACGCCCTGGTCCCGCGCCAGTTCCAGCACGGTGCGCGGCCGCAGGCTGCCGTCCAGGTGGCAGTGGAGCTCGGCCTTGGGCAGCCGACGGATGGTCTCGAGCGAAAGCCTCATCGCGGTCCCTCCAGGGCCATGATCTTCTTCACGCGGCGCTCGTGCCGGCCACCCGCGAACTCGGTCGTGAGGAACAAGCGCACCATGCGCACCGCGGCGCCGCGATGCACCACGCGCGCGCCCAGCGCCAGCACGTTCGCGTCGTTGTGTTCGCGCGCGTTCCGCACGGTGGCGTCGTCATGGCACAGCGCGCAGCGCACGCCCGCCACCTTGTTGGCCGCCATGCTGGAGCCGATGCCGGCGGTGTCCACCACGATGCCGCGCGCGGAACGGCCGTTGGCCACTTCGCGCGCAACGGCCGCGGCGAGATCGGGATAGTCGACAGTGTCCGCCGAATGCGTGCCGCAGTCGTGCACCTCCCAGCCCATCTCCTCGGTGATGGCCCGGCGCAGCACTTCCTTCAACGCGAACCCGCCATGGTCCGCCCCGATGGCCACCCGCCGCGGCGAGACGGGCTTGACCGGCGCGGGAGCCGGCGCCCGGGTCGGCTCGGAGCCGAGGGCATGGTCCACCGCATCGCGCACGAGCCGGCGCACCTCGTCTTCGCTGGGGGTCCGCATGGGTCAGGCAGTCTAGCCCGGACCGTTCGAGTAACGCGAGCACGAGCGGACATGCTCCGGACACCTGCCCCCCGGGGGCATGCGTTATGATTCTCCGCCGTCCCCGTCTTGTGCCTCCAGCTTCAGGAGCCTCCGTGCCCCGCTTGGTCTGCTTGCTTGTCGCCCTGGCAATCGCCGCGACCGCCCCGGTCGCCCACGCCGCCACGCTTCCCGACAGCACCGTCCGCGAGGCGTGGCGTCTGGAGAACGGCCTCGAGGTGCGCACGATTCACGTGCCGGGGGCTGCGGGCGTGGCGATCACGGTGGCGTACCGCGCCGGGTCCGGCTACGAGCCCTCGGCGCAGGAAGGGCTGTCCGCGCTGCTGGCCGAGATCCAGTTCACGAGCGCGGCGGGCGACGTTCCCGAGCGCACGCGCGAGGAGTTGTCGAGCCTCCGGCCGCTCGGCTGGGAGGTCCGCCCCGGCACGCGCCTCGTGCGCTTCACCGAGATCGCCACCCGTGACCAGTTGCCGGGTGTGCTGCAGCAGGTGGCCAAGCGCATGGCCGGCGTGACGGTGACCGATACGGACGTGCGCACGGCGCAGGCGAACGTGCGACGCGACGCCGGCGCGCGACTGTTCGGCTCCGCCTCCGACGTCCTCTACTGGCGACCCGCCGTGATGGCGCGCGGATGGAACGACGAGCGGCTGGTCCGCGCCGCTGGCCAGCACGGCCTCGACCGGCTGACCGCGCGCGACCTGACCCCGTGGTTCAAGCGCTGGTACCACGCCGGCAATGCCTCGCTCGCCGTCGCCGGCGATCTCACGGGCCAAGACCTGCGCGCGATCGTGGGCTCGCTGTTCGGGCCGCTCGCGGGCGGACCCGCGCTGCCCGACACCGTGCAGGTCAGGCTGCAGGGCGCCAAGCGCACCGTGCCGTGGAAGGACCTCGCGGCGCCGGCCGGTGCGATCGCCGTGATCGGCCCGGCGCTCACCGATAGCCTGCACCCGGCGTTCTTCCTGGGCATGCTCATCACCGGCCCCGCCATCACCGAAGCATGGGGACCGCCCAAGCCGCCGCACACCACGCGCTTCCAGTACTCGTTGCTCGACGAGCCGGAACTGGTGCGCTTCTACCCGCCGGTGCGCACCGACGCGACCGACCCCGATCTATTGGCGGGCTCGCTCTACGAGCACCTCGTGGTGGTCGGCGCCCAGAACGTGATGGGCAGCATCCTGAGCCGGGTGAAGCGAAGCGTCGCCTGGCTGCTCGGGGGCGACCTGCCCCGCGAACTGAAAGGCCGCATGCAGGCCGACACGGGCGGCCTGGGGACGCTCTCGAACGGATCGGCCACGCGTGCGCTGTGGATGGGCGACAGCTTCTGGGCCGGCTATCTCGCGCGCTTCGACCGAATGATGATCGGGCACAACTACTACTACGAGTGGCTCTCGGCGCCGGAGCACCAGAGCACGCTTCTTCTCACGCCCGCGCGCTGAGTCATGCGCGCGGGAAGCGCGCCGCGATCTCCTCCATGACGCCCGCCAGTTCCACGTCACGCGAGGTGATCCCGCCCGCGTCGTGCGTCACCAACGCCACCCGCACGTGCGAGTAGACATTGGACCACTCCGGGTGATGGTCGAGCGCATGAATGCGAAGCGCGCAAGCCCCCATGAACGCGAACGCATCGGCGAAATCCCGAAAGCGGAAGTCGCGAACGAGCTTCCCGCCCTCCACCCGCCACTCCCCCAACAGCTCCATCGCCACCGCCAGTTCACCCAGATCCAAAGCCTTGCGCATGGGGCCCTCCTCCGCCGGCCAACAGCCTGCCACGGCTCGCCGATGGGGTCGAGCATCAAGTGAACGCTCGCCGATCATTGTCCGCGATGCCCTCCACTGATAGCCTCGCCGACACATGCCCCAACGCATCCTCATCGGACTCGCCGGCGGATCCGGCTCAGGCAAGACCGTGGTCGCGCGCACCATCGTGCGCGAGCTCGGCTCCAAGCGCGTCGTCGTGATCGATCAGGACAGCTATTACAAGAATCTCGATCAGGTCCCATTCCGCGACCGTGAAGCCCGCAACTTCGATCACCCCGACGCGTTTGACTCCGACCTCCTGCGTCAGCACGTGCGCGAGCTGCTCGAGGGCCACCCCATCGAGCAGCCCGTGTACGACTTCAACGAGCACCAGCGCACGCACGAGACGCGCCGCATCAGCGACCACCTGGTCGTCGTGCTCGAGGGCATCCTCATCTTCCACGACGCCGAGCTGCGCGCGCTCATGGACATCAAGCTGTTCGTGGACGCCGACTCCGACGTGCGCCTGATCCGCCGCATGCGCCGCGACCTGATCGAGCGCGGCCGTTCGGTGGACACGATACTGCGACAATACGAGGAGAGCGTGCGCCCCATGCACCTCCAGTTCGTGGAGCCCACCAAGCGATTCGCCGACGTGATCATCCCGGGCGGCGGCCACAACAAGGTGGCGATCGACCTGGTCAAAACGAAAATTCGCGAGCTGCTGCGCGAACGCGGCGTGGACGCCACCGCCGCTGTCCTGCCTTAGCCTGCTCCCCGGCGACCCGCCCCGATCCGCCCGGTTGCCGCATTGACGCGCCCCGCGCACCCCGCGTAGCGTCGCGCGTCCCATGAGCGAACCCAGCCGCACCTACCCTGGCACCGGCTCCATCGAGGTGATCGTCGGCAGCATGTACAGCGGCAAGACGGAGGAATTGATCCGCCGTCTGCGCCGCGCGCAGATCGCCCGACAGCGAGTCGAGATCTTCAAGCCCATGATCGACGACCGCTACGCCAAGGACGCCATCGTGTCCCACAGCGACGTGCGCATTCCCTCGCGCGCCGTGAAGAAGGCGTCCGACGTGCTGCGTCATGCGCACGAGGCGCAGGTCATCGGCATCGACGAGGGCCAGTTCCTGGGCGCGGGCTTGGTCGACGTGTGCGACAAGCTGGCCCGCATGGGCAAGCGGGTCATCGTGGCGGGTCTGGACCAGGACTACCTCGGCCGGCCGTTCGAGCCCATGCCGCAATTGCTCGCCATCGCGGAGTACATCACCAAGACGCTCGCCATCTGTGTCATCTGCGGTGCGCCCGCGAATCGCACCTATCGCAAGGTGCAGCGCGCCGGCCGCGTGGTGGTGGGCGGCTCCGAGATCTACGAGGCGCGCTGCCGGCGCTGTTACGACCTGGGCCGTCGGGCTCGCCCCGCGGCCGAATTCCCAGGAGAGCCCCATGCCAAGCCGCCTGCCGCACGCTCGCGTGTTCGCCACACTGCTGCTGCTCCTCGCCGCCGGGTGCGCTAAGCCCGCCCAGCAGGGCGCTGCCAGCGGGAGCGCATTCCCCATCGGCTTGGTGTTCGACATCGGCGGCCGCGGCGACAAGAGCTTCAACGATGCGGCCTACGCGGGCCTCGAGCGCGCGCAGAAGGAACTGGGTGTCACGTTCACGACGCTCGAGACCAGCGAGGGCTCCGACCGCGAAGCACAGTTGCGGCAGCTCGCGGCCGGCGACGCGAAACTCGTGTTCGGCGTGGGCTTCCTGTTCACCGACGACGTGAAGGCGCTCGCGCGCGAGTTCCCCGACCAGAAGTTCGCGTGCGTGGATTACACGGTGACGCCCAACGAAACGCTGCCACCCAACCTGATGGCGCTCAAGTTCCGCGAGGAGGAGGGGAGCTTCCTGGTCGGCGCACTGGCCGGGCTGCTCACCCAGACCGGCAAGGTGGGCTTCGTGGGCGGCATGGAGATCCCGCTGATCCGCAAGTTCCAGGCGGGCTACACCGCGGGCGTGAAGGCGGTGAACCCCCGCGCGCAGGTGCTGGTGAAGTACGCGGGCAACACCGGCGTCGCGTTCAAGGATCCCACCAAGGGCAAGGAACTCGCGCTCAGCGAATACCAGGCCGGCGCCGACATCATCTTCCATGCCTCGGGCTCCACCGGGCTCGGCGTGTTCGAGGCCGCGCGCGAACTGCGGAAGCTCGCCATCGGCGTGGACTCGGACCAGTACGACGAGGCGCCGGGCGTGATCCTCACCTCCATGGTGAAGCGCGTGGACACCGCGGTGTTCGACACCATCCGTGAATTGAAGGCCGGGGAATGGAAGGGCGGCGTGCGTGAGTTCGGCCTCGCAGACCAGGGCGTGACGTGGGTGTACGACGATCGAAACAAGGCGCTCATCCCCGACGCGGTGAAGGCGCGCGTGGACTCGCTCCAGGCAGCCATCGTGGCGGGCACGATCCGCGTGCCGACGGAACCGTGAGCGTTTCCCGTACCGGCCGCGGGAAGAGGCTCCGCTCCCCTGCCTGGGGGGCGGAGCCTTTCGCCGGGAGCCGCCGTTGAGCGCGTGGACCACGCTCGCGCCCGGCGTGCGCGTGCGCGCGAGCCGGTGTTACGCCATGAACTCGCTGCTGCTCAGCGCCGACGGGCACGCGCTGGTGGTGGACCCGGGCGTGCTGCCGAGCGAACTGGACGAGCTGGCGGGCGCGGTGAAAGCCGACGCGCCGCGATTCGAGCGCGTGGCGCTCGCGTTCACGCACCCGCACTGGGATCACGTTCTGGGGCTGCCGTGGTTCCCGGGTGCGACCACGTTCGCGCACTCGGGCTTCGCCGACGCTCTCGAGCGCGATGCGGTCGAACTCGCCACCGAGGCGGACCGTTGGCTCGCGAGCGAGGGTGAGCGACTGCCGTACCCGTTCCGACCGTTCACGCCGCAGCTCACGGCGCGCGGCACCGCCGTGGTGCGGCTGGGCCCGTTTTCCGTGGTCACGTACGACACGCCCGGGCACAATGCCAACCATCTCGCACTGTGGCTGCCCGACCACGGCATCCTCGTGGCCGGCGACCTGCTCTCCGACATCGAGATCCCGTGGCTGGACTCGCCACCATGGGTGTACCGCGCCAGCTTGAAGTCGCTGCACTGGCTGTTCGAGCAGGAGGACGTGCGCACGCTGGTCCCCGGCCACGGACCGCTGGCGCACGGGCGCACGAACGGCTACCGGCGGCTGCTGCGCGACATGGACTACCTGCTTCACCTCGAGGAGGCCGTGGGCCGCGCCTGGAAGGCCGGCCTGAGCCTCGAGGACACCCGCACCCAGCTCGCGCGCATGGACTACACGGGCAAGGATGCCGCCTACGCGATGAACGATGTCCATTCCGAGAACGTGCGCTTCGCCTACGAGGCGCTCGCCGACTCGACCGCACCCCGGAGGACCTGATGCCCCGCGAGAACTTGAACCCGTTCGACATCGCGCAACACTATTTCGAGTTGGCCGCGGACCGGCTCAAGGTGGACGAGGGCATGCGCGCAGTGCTGCGCACGCCCAAGCGATGTCTCACCGTGAGCATCCCCGTGCGCATGGACAGCGGTGAGTACAAGGTGTTCATCGGACATCGCGTGGCGCACAACATGTCGCGCGGCCCCGCCAAGGGCGGCATCCGGTTCCACCCCGACGTGAACCTCGACGAGGTGAAGGCGCTGGCGTCGTGGATGACGTGGAAGTGCTCGTGCCTGGACCTGCCGTTCGGCGGCGGCAAGGGCGGCGTGCAGGTGGATCCGCACGCACTCTCGAAGAACGAGCTCGAGCGGCTCACGCGCCGCTACACCAGCGAGATCCTGCCGTTGATCGGGCCAGGCCAGGACATCCCGGCGCCCGACGTGTACACCGACTCCCAGACCATGGCGTGGATCATGGACACCTACAGCATGACCAAGGGCGCCACCACGCTCGGCGTGGTCACCGGCAAGCCCGTGGCGCTCGGTGGCTCGAAGGGCCGCGACCGCGCCACGGCGCGCGGCGTGCAGTTCACGCTGCGCGAGGCGTGCCGCGAACGGAAGATGATGCTGAAGGGCGCCACGGTGGCCATCCAGGGCTACGGCAACGCCGGCAGCCACCTGGCGGAACTGCTGCACGAGGAGGGCGCGCGCGTCGTGGCGGCGTCGGATTCCAAAGGCGGCGTGTACCAGCCCAAGGGGCTCTCCCCCGCGGCGCTCGCGGCGCACAAGAAGAAGGGCGCGAGCTTGCACACATTCCGGGGCGGCAAATCGATCACGAACAAACTGCTGCTGGAACTGCCGGTGGACATCCTCGTGCCCGCCGCGCTCGAGAACCAGATCACCGGCGCCAATGCGACCAAGGTGCAGGCGAAGATCGTGGCCGAGGCGGCGAACGGTCCCACCACGCCGCGCGCGGACGACATCCTGTTCAAGCGCGGACGAACGGTGATCCCCGACATCCTCGCCAACGCCGGTGGCGTCACCGTGAGCTACTTCGAGTGGGTGCAGGACTCCTACACGTTCTTCTGGGACGAGGAGGAAGTGGACCGGCGCCTCGAGGTGTACATGCGCCGGGCCTACCTGGCGTCGTCGGAGATGGCGAAGAAGCACCGCTGCAGCCTGCGCGGCGGCGCCTACGTGCTGGCGGTGCAGCGCGTGCTCGAGGCGACGCAGGTGCGGGGGATCTTCCCCTGATGGACTTTCAGCGACTCGGCGCCGGGTCATTGAGAGTCATCTAGGAAACCCGACGACGACTTTCGGCCACTTCCCTGGCGTCCCGGGCCCGCGTAATCTCGCGCGCCCGGAGCCGCCCCCATGATCGAGTCCAAAGCCTTCTACCGAAAGATCGAGCTGGCCTTCGCCGGCAGCGAACGCGCGCGCACGCGCGAGCGCTTCGCCGCGCGCCTGGCGCCGCGGCTGCTCGAGCACCTGGGCGGGGCGCTCGGGCTGGAAGCGGTGCACCTCTACGAGCGGCGCGCGCACAAGCTCACCGCGTCCAAGCGCTGGGGCGAGGGCCGGCCCGACCTGGTCGAGGAGTTGACCGAGCGGCTGCAGGCCACCGGCGACGACGGCATCGGCGAGTTGCCCTGGGTGGGCGACACCGGCGCGGGGCTCACCGGGCTGTTCGCCGTGGGCACACTGGATGGCCCGCTCGTGGCGGCATTCCCGGCGGCGCCCAGCGGGTTGCGCACCGTGCCCACGCGCGCCGAGCTGCTCTCGGCGCTCAACTCCATCGTGTACGCCGTGCGCCAGCGGCTCG
>JANNKI010000616.1:0-3089 GCA_031396225.1 bacterium
GCGGTGGTCGCGTTCGACGAGGTCGGCGCCTACTCGCCCATCATGAACCTCGACGTGAACATGTTGTACTTCAACGTCAGCTACGCCGGCCTGCTCGGGCCGAAGATGACCGTGTACAACGAGAGCTTCTTCTTCACCTACGCGACCGGCGGCCACTCGCTCGATCCCAGCACGTTCATCCGCACCGAATCCGCCGCAGGCAAGCCCATTCGATTCAATTGGTACGGCACCACCTCGGCGGGATCTTTCGTGGCGGGCTATCGCTGGATGCTCGACGGCAACATCGGCGATGAGATTCCGCGCGAGGACGAGAACGCCCAGTTCCACCGCTGGAGCCGCCCCTCGCCGCTCACGCTCGGCGTGGACCTGCCGCCGTTCGAGCCGGTCGGGAACAGCGAGACACACACGCTCTACATCGAGGCGATCGACAACAACCGCCAGATCAGTCTCGCGGTGGTGCAGTTCACCGTGGTCCGCGCCATCTTCGACAAAGAGCTGCTGATCGTGGACGACACGCGCCTGCTCGGCGACCGCCCGGTGACCGGAGGCTGCGTGGACCGCCCGCGCGGCGTGTGGCCCACGGCCGCCGAGCTGGACACGTTCTTCTTCGCGCGCGGCGGGAATCCCTGGCGGTGCTATCCCACGGGCACCCTGTCGCCCACCGGGATCTTCCAGGGCTACGCGTTCGACACGCTCGGGACTCGGTTCCTACCGCAGGGCACGCTGACGCTTCAGCGGCTGTCGCGGTATCGGCACATCGTCTGGTACACGGACAACAAGTCGGCGCGGTTCATCAACGAGCCCACTTTGACGCTCGACCCCATGTCGCAGCTCCGTTGGCTCACGCTGCCCGGACGCTCGAATCCGCTCGGCACCTGGATCACGCAGGGGGGCCAGCTGTGGATGTTCGGCGGCGGCACCGCGACGGCCCTGCAGATCAATTGGGAGAAACCCGGCAGCGTCGCGGACGTGTACTCGAGCACGGATGGCGAGTTGGTGCCGGGCCGGCTCATGTACGACGTCTTCGGGTGGCGCAGCGAGATCACCGCACGCTCCATCGCGCAGGCCACCCAACCCCCGCACCCGATCGGCCGCAGCACCAGCCCGGTCGACTACACGGGACTCCCGGATTACCTGTTCGAGAAGTCAGTGGACACCGATCCGATCGCCGTCTACGCGCCGAACCGCCTCGGCCAGTCGGATTTCTATCAGTCGGCGCATATCGGCGAAGGGCTCAGCAGGGCGAACGAGGTTCGCGAGGATCGCGATCCAAACCCGGACGTGCGGGTCGAGGAGTCGGTGCTGGACACGCTCTACGAGTCCGTCGGCGGGCAAATGGGTTCCGGACGGCCGTTGATGACGGTGTGGCACGGCGGGACGCAGGGCCAGATCCACGTGTTCAGCGGGTTCCAGCTCTGGTACTGGCGACGGTCCCACCAACTCGAGATCCTCGACTGGGTGCTGCAGAAGGCCTGGGGGCTTACGCGCGAGAACGTGCCGCGCTAAACGGCTCCTCGGACGCGACCCGGGCTCCGCGCGTCCTACCCCAGCGCCGGATGCCGCCGGTGGTGCGGGGTGCGCGCCTGGAATCTCTCGCCCAGATCGAGGAGCGTGGCCTCCGCGAACGGCGCGCCAACCAACTGGAATCCGGCGGGCATGCCGGCTTTGCCGAGCCCGCTCGGCAGCGCCAGGCCAGGCAACCCGCACGCGGCGGCCAGCGCGCCCACGGGATCGCCGTAGGGGAGCGCCTCGTTCAGGTCCTGCTCCACCGGCGGCGCGACGCTCATGAAGTTCGGCGTCACGATCACGTCCCAACGCGCGAAGAAATCGCGCATCGTGCGTTGGATGGACTCGCGCACGCGCATCGCCTTCACCGTGTCGGCCCCGGTCACCACTTGGGCGATCTCGCGCTGGCGCGGCGCGTACCGGTCGGTGAGCTGCCGCACGCGGCCGTCGTCGAGAAATGGTTCGAACGCGGCCAGCGCCTCGACGCCGATCAGCACGCCGGACACCTCGGCCGCGGGCACGTCGGGGAGCGCCATGGTCTCCAGCGCGAGCCCGGCGGCGCGCAACTCTGCGACGCCGGCCTCGAACGCGACGCGCACCTCGGGCTCGCCGACCTTGGACCAGTCGAGCGGCACCAACGCCGCCTTGAGCGAACGGAGCGACCGACCCGTGCCGCGGCCGAGGCGCACGGGGCCGGCCTGGCAGGACGGGTCGCGCGGGTCCGACCCGGCGATCGCGGCGAGCACCGTTCGGCAATCGCCCACGGAGCGAGCGAGCGGGCCGACCTTGTCGAACGTGTAGGCGCCCACCATGCCGCCGGCGCGTGAGACCAATCCATAGGTGGGGCGGATGCCGGTGAGTCCGCAAAACGCCGCGGGGCAGAGGATCGAGCCCCACGTCTCGGTGCCGAGCGCGAACGTGCACAACCCGGCCGCGACCGCGCCGCCAGAACCCGACGACGAGCCACCGGTCCAGCGCGACGGATCCCACGGGTTCCGGCCCGGGCCGCTCGCCGATGCGCCGGCGAATCGATAGCCGAGGCAGCCGGCGAACTCGACCATGGCGGTTTTGCCTAGCAGCACCGCGCCCGTCGCCTCGAGCCGCGCGATGACCGTGGCGTCCTCGGTGGGCACGCGGTCGCGCAGGAATCGCGTGCCCCAGGCCGTGGCGATGCCGCGCGTGTCGAACAGGTCCTTCGCCGCGTACGGGATGCCGTGCAGCGGCCCGCGCCAGCGCTGCGAACGCAGCTCGCTGGTGGCGCGCGCCGCCTGCTCGAGCGCCAGGGCGGGGGTGACTCGCTCGAACGCGTTCAACTGGTCATTCAGCCGCTCGATGCGCTCGAGGAATCCGCGCGTCAGCTCCAGCGGTGACAGGCGGCCGGCGCGCAACTCGGGTGCCAGCTCCTCGGCGGTCGCGAACCAGACGTCAGACTTGAGCATCTTCAGCGCCTCCGGCGTTGCGGTGGTGGCGACGGCAGCGCGGCGAGCGGGCGGAACACCACGGGCAGGTCGCCACCGGGCGGAAGCTTGAAGTCGCGAATCGCCTTGAGCGCCGACTGCGTGCTGGCGCGCTGCCGGTCGAAC
>JANNKI010000617.1:0-10847 GCA_031396225.1 bacterium
CGAGCACGCTGCTCGTCGCCGCGGGCACGTACTTCGGCTGGGCCGGGAAACGACGCGACACGTAGCCACTCCGCGGCCGGGCCTCTGGCCATCGACCTTCCGAAGACATGCGCGGACGCCGCAGGTCGGGGTTCGAGCGGCCTCGTCCGCCTGCGACGGCGGCTGAATCGGGCGGTCTCGAAAGTCCTGGCGCCAGCGACGCAGCGTGCGAAGCGAACGCCTCGACGCTCCCGCTGACGATGCTGTGGCCCACGCACCGGCGATCCGAAATCGGCCAAGTCTCGTACTTTCCATCTTCGGCCCAAGCTCCTTTGGCATCCAACGGCCGCCCGACTAAGCTGTCCGGCACCATGCACACCATGCCCCCGACGACCCCCCGTCTGAAGACTCTTGGCAGCTTCATCTTCCTGAGTCGCTGGCTTCAGGCCCCGCTCTACCTCGGGCTCATCGTCGCCCAGGGTGTCTACGTCTACCGGTTCATGCTTGAGTTGTGGCACCTGCTCCAGCACGCGACCCGGCTGGAAGAGACGGCGATCATGCTGAGCGTGCTGGGCCTGATCGACGTGGTCATGATCGCCAACTTGCTGATCATGGTGATCATCGGCGGCTACGAGACGTTTGTGTCACGCCTCAATCTGCAGGGCCACCCCGACCAGCCCGAGTGGCTTTCGCAAGTGAACGCCGGCGTGCTCAAGGTGAAGCTGGCCACCGCGCTCATCGGCATCTCGTCGATCCACCTGCTCAAGACGTTCATCAACATCGAGCAGCACAGCGAGAAGATGGCGTTCTGGCAGGTGGTGATCCACCTGGCGTTCGTGGGTTCGGCGGTGTGTCTGGCGCTGATCGAGAAGTGGGTCACGCCGCGGGGTGAGGCGAGGAACTGAGGAGCTCCATCAGGAGTCTGCCGCGCTACGCCCCGTCGCGCAGCGACGCCTGCACGGCCTGCTCCAGCGCCTGCAGGAAGCGGGAGCGGTCGCGCGGGTCGAACGGCGCCGGGCCACGTGTCTGCTCGCCTGCGCCGCGTAGGTCGGCGAGCAACGTGCGCGTCGCCATGGCATCGCCGATGTTGTCCTCGGTGAATGGCCGCCCGGTGTTACCGATGGCGCGCGCACCCTTCGCGAGGCAGCGCGAGGCGAGCGGGATATCAGCCGTCACCACGATGTCGCCGGCCGCGATGCTGTCCGCGATCCAGTCGTCTGCGGCATCGAAGCCCGCGGTGACCACCTCGAGCCGCACGCGCTCCAGATCCGGGACGCGCATCCATGCAGCGGCCACCAGTGTGACGTGCAACTCGTGTCGCGCGGCGACCTTGAACACCTCGGACTTCACCGGGCACGCGTCGGCGTCCACATAGAGGTGCGGCTTCAAGCCTGCGCGTGCTCCACCCGCTCCAGCACCAGGTCCTCCTCCGCCGCCTCCGGCGCCGCTTCGGCGATCGTGAAGCACGCCGTCGCGCGCCCCACGGCCGCACTGTCCTCCCCCGCCAGGTGGAGCCGCGCGAAAGTCTCGCCCTTCGCCAACCGCGCGCCGCGCTCGCGCAACAGCACGAGCCCCACGCGCGGATCCACGGCGTCCTCCTTGGCCCGCCGTCCGCCGCCCATGGCCACCACCAGCTCGCCCAGCGCGAAGCAGTC
Source organism: bacterium (assembly GCA_031396225.1). Lineage (GTDB taxonomy): Bacteria > Eisenbacteria > RBG-16-71-46 > RBG-16-71-46 > RBG-16-71-46 > JAIOPA01. Next base: position 1,635 of record JANNKI010000617.1, read on the forward strand.
GCACTCGGCGAGCACGCCCGCCCGCGGCGCCACCAGTTCCACCACCACGGGCGACGGTTGGAAAGGCTCGCCGTGTTCGAGCGACCGGGTGTCGCCGCCCTGGGCGCTCGCCAGCGCCAGGAACTTCTCGGCAGCCTTGCCGTCGTCCAACGCCCGCGTCACGCGCGAGCGCGCCGCCGCCGCATCTGGCTCCGAACCGGCCAGCCGCACCATCTCGGCCGCCAACGCCAGCGTGAGTGCTCGCGTGCCGGGCACGCGATCGCCCCGCAGCACCCGCCACGCTTCCACCACTTCCAGCGCGTTCCCCACGGCCATGCCGATGGGCCAGTTCATGTCGGTGATGCACGCCGACGCGGCGGCACCCATGGCGCGCGTGGTGGCCACGAGTCGCGTGGCCAGCGAGCGGGCGCTCTCTCGTGTCTTCATGAACGCGCCGTTGCCGCACTTCACGTCGTAGCAAACAGCGCGCGCGCCCTCTGCGATCTTCTTGGACACGATGCTCGACACGATAAACGGCTCGAACTCGACCGTGGCGGTGACGTCGCGCAGCGAGTAGAACAGGCCGTCCGCCGGCGCCAGGTCGGGCCCCTGCCCCACCATCACAACGCCCAGGCTCTCAAGTTGCTCGGCCATGCGCGCGGGCTCCAACTGCGTGCGGAACCCGGGGATGCTCTCGAGCTTGTCGAGCGTGCCGCCGGTGTGGCCCAGGCCCCGGCCACTCACCATGGGCACGGGCACGCCGCAGGCGGCCACGAGCGGCGCCAGCACCAGCGAGATCTTGTCACCCACGCCGCCGGTCGAGTGCTTGTCGGCGGCAACTCCCAAACGCGACCAGTCGAACACGCGGCCCGAGTGCAGGAACGCCTGCGTCAGCGCGTCGGTCTCGGTGGAGTCGAGGCCTCGCAGGAACGCGGCCATGAGCCAGGCGCTCGCCTGGTAGTCGGGAATCTCGCGCGCGGCGCACGCGGCGATGAACGCGCGCAGGCTCGCGGGGTCGTGCGCGCGGCCGTCGCGTTTCGTACGAATGAAGTCGCGCGGGTCGAGCGGCAACTCAGTACTTCCCCTCGCCGGCTGCCTCACCTCGCACGATCTTCACGCCGGCCGAGGCGCCGAGTCGCGTGGCGCCCGCGGCCACCAGCTTCTCGGCATCGTCGCGCGTGCGCACTCCCCCCGAAGCCTTCACACCCATCTCGGGGCCCACGGTCTCGCGCATCAACTGCACGTCCTCCACCGTGGCGCCGCCGCCGGCGAAGCCGGTGGACGTCTTCACGAAGTCGGCGCCCGCGGCCTTGGCCAGCGTGCAGCCCATGACCTTCTCGTCGTGCGAGAGCAGCGACGTCTCGAGAATGACTTTGACAAGGGCGCGGCCACCGGCCGCGCCTACCACGCCATGGATATCTTGCTCGACAAGTGCATAGTCGCGGGACTTGAGCGCGCCGATGTTGATGACCATGTCCACTTCCTCGGCGCCCTGCTCCAGGGCGCGGCGGGTCTCGTAGGCCTTGGTGTCGCTCAGGTGCGCACCGAGCGGAAAGCCGATGACGGTGCACACGCGCACGCCCGAGTTGCGCAGCAGCTCGCGGCAGAGTGCCACCCAGTTGGGGTTCACGCACACGCTGGCAAAGCAGAACTGCGCGGCCTCGCGGCAGAGCTGCTCCACTTCCTCGCGCGTGGCGTCGGGCTTCAAGAGCGTGTGGTCGATCAGGCTCGCGAGGCCGTCCGATGCCGGGCAGTAGCCCATGGTGGCCACGACGCGCGAGGCGCCGGCCGCGGCGAGCAGACGCGTCTCCTCGGCGTCTCGTACGCCGGCCACGCCCCAGTTGCGGCAGCGCTCGCAAGTGCCCGGGTCGTGCACCACGGCGCCGGGGGGCAGCGTCATTGGAGGCATTGGAGCTTTTGCGGCCTCCGCCCGCGGCGGCGCGGACGACATCGCGGCTCCGGCGGCTCCCGCCGCCCCGCCCTGCCGCATCGCGGCAAGCACCTGGCGGGTGATCAGCTCCACCAGTTGTTCGCGATCGGCCTTCATCGGAGCTTCCCTCCGGGCCGCACGAACTCGAACTGGTCGGGCAGCAACGTGCCGAGCCGTTTCTTCAATAGCCGGCCGCGGGCGTCGCGCCAGTACACCCACAGGTCGGGCGAGAACTCGGCCAGCACCTGGCGACAGGCACCGCACGGCGGCGCGCCCCGGCCGCCGCGCGCGGTGACGGCGATGGCGGTGAACTCGCGCTCACCCTCGCTCACGGCCTTGAACACGGCGTTGCGCTCGGCGCAACACGTCAGCCCGAACGATGCGTTCTCCACGTTGCAGCCATGGTAGACGCGGCCCGAGGCGCCGAGCAGTGCGGCGCCCACGGCGAAGCGCGAGTAGGGCGAATGGCTGGTGGCGCGCGCCGCGACCGCCTCGCGCATGAGCAGGGCCGGAATGGCCGACTCCCCGCGGACGGGCTTCGGAGCTGCGCGGGCATTGCCAGTTCTGCGGCCTCCGGCCGCGCCTTTCGTGCCGCGTGCCGCGCTCACGCTTTCAGCTCCGAGAGAAAGCTCGTGCCCGAGCGCGGCGGCGTCACCGAGAAGATCTCGGCCAGCGTGGCGCCCAGGTCGGCGAACGTGCTGCGCGTGCCCAGGTCCACACCGTCTCGCACGCGGGGTCCCGACACGATCAGGGGCGCGTACTCTCGCGAGTGGTCGGTGCCGGGCGTGGTGGGATCGTTGCCGTGATCGGCGGTCACCCACACCATCTCGTCGCCGCGCAACCGGGGCAGAAGCTCGCCGAACAGCGCGTCGAAGCGCTCGAGCGCCCGCGCGAAGCCCAGGGAATCGTTCCGGTGGCCGAACTGGGTGTCGAAGTCCACCAGGTTCGCGAACACCAGGCCCTCGCCCGAGCGCTTCGCCAGGTCCAGCAACACCATCCCGCCCTCCTCGTTGCTGGTGGTGTGGATCGCATCACTCACGCCGCGCCCCGCGAACAGGTCGTCCACCTTGCCCACCGTGACCACGCGATGCCCAGCCTCCTTGAGCCGATCGAGCACCGTGGGCGTCAACGGCGCCAGCGAGAAGTCGCGCCGGCGCGTCGTGCGCCGGTAGCTGCCCGGTTCGCCCTCGAACGGCCGCGCGATGACGCGTCCCACCGCGTGCACCCCGGTGAGCATCTCGCGCGCCGCGCGGCACGCGTCGTAAAGCTTGTCGATCGGCACCCGGCGCTCGTGCGCCGCCACCTGGAACACGGAATCGGCCGAAGTGTACACGATGAACTCGCCGGTCCGTTCATGCTCCTCGCCGAGCCGCGCGATGATCTCGGTCCCGGACGCGGCCACGTTTCCAAACCAGCCGCGCTGTACACGCTCGCTCCAGCGATCGAGCAGTTCACGCGGGAACCCGTTCGGATAGGTGGGGAACGCTTGGTCGAGCGCCAGGCCCATCATCTCCCAGTGCCCGGTGGTGCTGTCCTTGCCGGGGCTCTGCTCGGTGAGCCGCGCCCTCGCGCCCCGCGGAGCGAGCGACGGCCGCACGCCCGGCATGGGGAGCAGGTTGCCGAGCCCGTGTGCTTCGAGCACCGGCAGCTTCAACTTGCCCGCGCGCTCCGCCACGTGCAGCAGCGTGTTGGTACCCGCGTCGCCATACTGGTCCGCGTCGGGCAGCGCGCCCATGCCCACGCCGTCCAGCACGATCAGGAACACGCGCACGGCGTCAGGCCCCGGCCGCCGCGGCGTCGCGCCGCCGCAGGTAGTCGGTCACCGGCGCGGACCAGTCGGCGCGCTCGCCGATCAATGTGGACACGCGCACCGGATGGTCGCGCCGCACGTAGAGACGCGTGACGCGCTTGCCGATCGTGCACAGGACCTCGTAGGCCAGCGTCTCGCTGCCCTGGGCGACTTCCTCCACCGGCAGCAACACACCCTGCTGTTCGCCGAACATCACCACTTCGTCGCCCACCGCCACGCCGGGCACGTCGGTCACATCCAGCATGGTCAGGTCCATGGTGACGCGTCCCAGGATGGGCACGCGCCGCCCGCCCACCAGCATGTGGCCGCGGTTGGAGAGCAGCCACGAGTAGCCATGGCCGTAGCCCACGGGCACCACGCCCACGCGCGTCGGCCGCGTCGTGGCGTAGGTGCGCCCGTAGCTCACGTTGGCGCCCGTGGGCAGGTCGCGCACCTGCACCAGGCGGCTGCGAAACGACATCACCGGAGCCAGTGGCAGGTGCGCCTCGTCGCGCGAGGGGTGGAGACCGTAGGCGATCAACCCCACACGCACCCAGTCGAACAGCGCTCCCGGCAGGTTCACGGTGCCGGCGCTGTTGGCGGCGTGCACGCGCGGGGGCTTCAAGCCGCGCGCATCGAGACGTTCGATCAGTTCGGCGAAGCGCGCGGTCTGCGCCTCCGCATACGAGAGATCCGCGCCGTCGGCGTCGGGGAAATGCGTGTACACGCTCGCCAACCGCAAGCTGGGCAGCGCGCACGCCTCGGACAGGAACGTCTCGGCCTCGTGCAGGTGCACGCCGGTGCGGCCCATGCCGCTGTCCACCTCGACGTGGAAGCGCACGGCGCGCTCCGCCTGCACGGCCTCGTCCGAGAGCGCGCGCGCGAAGCTCAAGTCGCACACGGTCGGATCGATGTGATGCTGCACCGCCTCGGGGATCTCGCCCGAAAGGAGCGGCGACATGGCCATGATGGGCAGGGTGCTGCCTGCGCGACGGAGCTGCATGCCCTCGAGCAGCGTGGCCACGCCCAGCTGGGTGACTCCCTCGCGCTCGGCCGCGGCCGCCATGTCGGCGGCGCCGTGTCCGTAGGCATCGGCTTTCGCCACCAGCAGCACGTCGCGCGTCGGCCCCGCGTGGTCGCGGATCGCTCGCAAGTTGGCGGCGAAGCGGTCGAGGTCGACTTCGACCCAGGTGGACACGGGCATCGGCAGGGCGATGGCTCCTGACTTTTGGACTACACTGGCGCGGCGCGGGGAACGGGCCGCGCATCCTATCGCTTCTCGTTCACGCCTCGCCAGCGGCGCCGCCCCGGCCGCCTTCCGCGGGAACTCCGCATGACCCGGCCGCTCCTCGAAGCCCATCTGCGACCCGACGCGCCCGACCTCCTGGACCTGCCCTGGCACGTGCCGCTCGAGCAGTGGCCCGAACATTGCCCGCGCGTGCTCGACCTGGAGCGCGGCGTGTCGCGCCACGAGGTGCAGTTCGTGGGCTACGGCTCGCGTGCCTGGGCCATCAAGCGCACGTCGGTGCACGCCGCTCAAAAAGAATACGCGCTGCTGGCGCAGGCCGAGGAGCGCCGGCTGCCGTGCGTGCGCCCGGCGGGCTGGCTCGAGGTGCGCGACTTGAACGACACGCGCGCCGGCATGCTGGTGACCGAGTTCCTGGACGGCTCGCTCCCCTATCGCACGCTGTTCCGCGCGCGCGGGCTCGAGCGCTATCGCGAGCGACTGCTCGACGCCATGGCGGGACTGTTCGTTCGCCTCCACCTGGCCGGCCTCTACTGGGGCGACTGCTCGCTCTCCAACACACTTTTCCGCCGAGACGCCGGTGAGCTCTCGGCCTACCTGGTGGACGGCGAGACTTCCGAGATGCACGACTCGCTGTCCCCCGGACAGCGGGAGCAGGACCTCCTGATTCTCGAGGAGAACGTGGCGGGCGAGATGTCCGACCTCCTGGCGAGCGGCGAACCGCCGCACCCGCTCGATCCCTGGAACACGGGTCGGCTGATCCGCGAGCGCTACGCCAGGCTCTGGCACGAGGTGACGCGCGAAGAGGTGGTCGCGGCTGGCGAGGAGTGGCGCGTGCAGGAGCGCATCCGAGCGCTGAACGCGCTCGGCTTCTCGGTGGGCGAAGTGGAGCTGCTCGCCGACCCGGGAGGCTCGCGACTTAGGCTGCGCACCATCGTCACCGACGGCGATTACCACCGGCACAAGCTCCACAATCTGACCGGCCTGTCGGTGGAGGAGCACCAGGCGCGCCAGATGCTGAACGAGGTGCGCGAACTGCGCGCGGAGATGGCTCGCACCCAGGGCAGGAGCGTGTCGCTTTCGGCAGCGGCCTATCGCTGGCAGCGCGAGCGTTTCGACCCGACGACGGCGCGGTTGGCGACACTCGCGAGCGAGGAGACGGCGGTGGCCGAACGCTATTGCCAGCTGCTCGAACACAAGTGGTTCCTGTCGGAGCGCGAGCGGCGCGACGTGGGACTGGCCTACGCGCTCGAGGACTACCTGCGCGTCATGCGCGCTGCGAGCCCGTCGTGAACGTCAGCGGGCTCAGCACGCTCGACCTGGTGCTGGCGGGCATGGCCGGCGTGGCGATCGCGGCCGCGTGCGGGCTGCGCGCGTTCCTGCCACTGCTGGCGTTGGGGCTGGGCGTGCGCTTCGAGTTGTTGCACGTGGACCCGGCGGCGGCGTGGATCGCCAGCACGCCGGCCATCGTGACCCTGTTGTGGGCCACGGTGCTGGAGCTTGCGGCCGACAAGGTGCCGGCGTTGGACCACCTGTTGGACGTGGTCGCCACGGGACTCCGGCCGGCGGCGGCCGCGGTGGCGGCGTGGTGCACGTTTGCGGGCGTGCATCCTGCGCTCGGCGTGGCCGCGGCGCTCGTGCTCGGGGCCGGCGCCATGGGCGTGCACGTGGCCAAGGCGAAAGTCCGCCTGGGCAGCAGCATGCTCACCATGGGTGCGGCGAACCCAGTGCTGTCACTCGTCGAGGACGCCATCGCCACCGGGCTCTCGGCCATGGCCGTGCTGGCTCCGTTGGCGGCTCTGGCCGGCGTGGCGCTCGTCATCTGGGCGTTGAGTCGCGCCTACCGCGGCCCGGCGGTGCGTACGCCGCCCACCGGATGACACTGCCACCATCGTATGCGAAGGTGCCGACCGGCTTCATTCGCATTTCACTCCCGACGCCGTGAACCCGCCGAGCCCGCTCATGCCCGAGACTGTCGAGACGCCCGTCGAACGCGCGGCCCCCACCGGGCTCGACGCCATCTTCCGCCCGCGCTCGGTGGCCGTGATCGGCGCCTCGCGCCGGCCGGGCTCGATCGGCGGTGCGATCTTCCGCAACCTGCTCGGGCACGGGTTCGAGGGACCGGTCTACCCGGTGAACCCGTCCGCGCGCGTGGTGCAGTCGGTGCTTGCGTGGCCCAACGTGGCGGCGATCCCGGGTGACGTGGACCTGGCGGTGATCGCGATCCCCGCGAACCTGGTGGTGGCAGCTCTAGCGGTGTGCGGCGAGAAGGGCGTGAAGGGCGTGGTGGTGATCACCGCGGGGTTCAAGGAGACCGGGGCCGAGGGTGCCGAACGCGAGCGGCTGCTGCTCGAGACCGCACGCCGCTACAAGATGCGCATGGTGGGCCCCAACTGCTTGGGCGTCTTGAACACCGAGCAGGGCATCAAGCTGGACGCGACGTTCGCCCCGGCGTGGCCTCCGCCCGGCCCGGTGGCGTTCTCCTCGCAGAGCGGCGCGCTGGGGCTGGCCATCCTCGAGACCGCCGGCGCGCTGGGACTCGGGATCTCGCAGTTCGTGAGCGTGGGCAACAAGGCCGACGTCTCGGGCAACGACCTGTTGGAGTACTGGGAGCACGACCCCGGCACGAGCGTGATCCTCTTGTACCTCGAGTCGTTCGGGAATCCGCAGCGATTCACGCAGATCGCGCGCCGCGTGGCACGCAAGAAGCCCATCGTGGCGGTCAAGAGTGGCCGCACGCGCTCGGGCGCGCGCGCCGCTTCGAGCCACACCGGCTCGCTCGCCGGCGCGGACAATGCGGTGGACGCGCTCTGCCGCCAGTCGGGCGTGATCCGCACCGATACGATCGAGGAGTTGTTCGACGTGGCCATGCTGCTCGCCAACCAGCCGCTGCCGCGCGGAGCGCGCGTGGGCATCGTCACCAATGCCGGCGGCCCCGCCATCATGGCGAGCGACGCCTGCGAGAGCCACGGGCTCGAGCTGCCCACGCTCACCGACGCCACGACCGCGGCGCTGCGCGCGTTCCTGCCGCCCGAGGCGAGTGTGAAGAACCCGGTGGACATGATCGCCTCCGCCACACCCGAGTCATTCGAAAAGGCCGTGCGATTACTGCTCACCGACCCCAACGTGGACGCGCTGCTCGCCATCTACGTGCCGCCCATCGTCACCACGCCGGTCGAGGTGGCGAGTGCGATCCTGCGCGGCTCGCAGGAAGCCGCGCTCGTACTGGCCGGCCGCGGCGAGTCGCCAAAACCCATCCTCTCCTGCTTCATGGGAGCGCACGGCGTGCCCGAGGGCATGCGATCGCTGCAGCGTGGCCACATCCCTTCGTACCCCTTCCCCGAGTCCGCCGCCATCGCGTTGGCCCGCGCCGTCCGCTACGAGCGCTGGCGTGCGGGGCCTGAAGGCGTCGAGGTGACGTTCGACGACATCGACGTGGAGGCCGCGCGCGAAGTGGTGAAGCGCGCGGCACGGCGCGCCTCGATCGGAGACTCCACGTGGCTTGCCGCGGACGAAGTGCGCGCGTTGCTCCAGGCGGTCCGGCTCCCAGTGGTGCCCGAGGAGCTGGCGGTCTCCGCCGTCGAGGCCGCGCAAGCCGCCAGGCGCATGGGGTTCCCCGTGGTGGTCAAGCTCGCGTCGCGCACGCTCACGCACAAGACCGACGTGGGCGGCGTCGTGCTGGGCTTGAAAACCGAGGACGAGGTGCGCAAGGCGTTCGCCGAGATCGGACGGCGGTTGGACGAGAAGGGCATGCGCAACCAGATGGACGGCGTCCTGGTGCAGCCCATGGTGGACGAGGGGGTCGAGGCCATCGGCGCGGCACTGCACTGAGGTCGAGGCCCTGGCGTTCGTGGAATTCCGTCGCCACGACGCCGGGACACACGACCTGCACCTTGATGGCTGTGCCTTCGAGTTCTGCGCTGAGCGTCTGCGACATCGTCACCAGATGTGCAAGCGTGCCCGCGTAGATGGCGCGACGAGGCATCTGTGCATGCGGCGCCGGGCCACTGAACGCGATCATGCCGGCGACGTTGATGATCGTTCCCGCGCCGCGCGTCAGCATCCCTGCAAGTGCCGCGCGGATCAGCATGGTCGGGGCGACGACCTTTACGTGCACGAGTTCTCTCGCTTTGTCTGCTGGCAGTTCGGCCAGCGGCATGTAGTGCGCCACACCTGCGTTGTTGACGAGCATCGTGAGTGGTTGCGTCGCGCACGCATGAGCAACTGCATCGATGCCATCGTCGGTGGCGAGGTCGGCGACCAGCGGCC
>JANNKI010000620.1:0-3542 GCA_031396225.1 bacterium
CGCGGATGCTCGATGAGCGCCTGGGCTCGGGCGCGCCAGACAGGCTCCGGTTCGGCAAGATGCCAATCGGCAGACAAGTCCCAGGGCGATCTCGAAGCGACCAGCAAGCGTGAGTTGCTGACCGCCGGCCCGAGTCTTCGCCGAGGAGGATTCAGGATGGTCAGGGCATTCCTCGCAGTATGCGCTGCGATCCTCTCGGTTACCGGTTGCAGCGATCACCCGCAGCGCCCGCATGCTGACGGTTACACACTTCATGGGGTGGTCCTGGACGCTCACACGGGTGCTCCTGTGAGCGATGTTGCTGTGCTGATCGGCTCGGAAACGGACCCCGAGCAGGAGTTCCGTGAGATCGCCGTTACCAGCACGAACGGTGAGTTCACGCTTAAGCCCTCGCCCCCCACCGCGCCCAATGTCGAGGTCCTTAGGCTCACGAAGCCAGGCTACGCCTCGCTTGAGGTGCTGGCGCGCACGGCGACGCGTCTCGAGGAATACCGGTATCGGCTGGAGGTCCATCTTCAGCCATTGCCCACGCCATGACTGGCGCGCGAGGGCGGGCGACCTGATGAGGGGGCTCGGGGTGTCACCTCGACCTTCTAACCGTCCAGTGCTTGTGGCACATTGAGGCGATGCCACTGACCGCAGGTGTTCACCTGGGCCCCTACAAGATCGTCGCCCCGCTCGGTGCAGGCGGCATGGGAGAGGTGTACCGCGCGCGCGACACAAAGCTCGGGCGCGACGTCGCCATCAAGGTGCTGCCCGCCGAGTCACTGGACGACGACACGGCACGCGCCCGGCTGCTGCGCGAAGCGCGGCTCGCAGCGACGCTCAACCACCCCAACATCTGCACGGTTCACGAGGTGGGGGAGGCCGATCGGCACATCTACCTGGCGATGGAGCTGATCGAGGGCCTGCCGCTGAGCGAGAAGATCGCCGAGCGGGGCACTGGGTTGGCGACCGAGAGCGTGGTGCGCTACGGGGCGCAGATCACGGCGGCGCTGGCGCACGCGCACGAGCGCCACGTAATCCACCGCGATCTCAAGAGTTCGAATGTGATGATCACGGCGGATGGACGCGCAAAGGTGATGGACTTCGGCGTGGCGCGGCAGGCCTGGGAGGCACCGGATGAAGCCGTGCGGACCTTGGAGGGGACGCTCACCGAGACGGGGGCGATTGTCGGGACGCCGCACTACCTAGCGCCGGAGGTGTTGCGCGGGGGCCGGGCGGACGAGCGCAGCGACTTGTGGGCACTGGGGGTGCTGCTGCACGAGATGGCGAGCGGGGCGCTGCCATTCAAGGGGAAGACAGGCTTTGAGCTGGCGTCGGCGATCCTGCACGACATGCCGGCGGCGCTGCCGGACCGCGTGCCGGCAGGGTTGCAGGGCTGTGTTCGGCGGTGCCTGGCGAAGGAGCCGGGGGAGCGCTACCAGCGAGCGGGCGAAGCGCGCGCCGCACTGGAGGCGCTGCTCAGCGATTCGGCCGGGTGGTCGAGTGGCGCCGCCGCGGGCCCGGATCCGACGAGCGCGGCCCGCCTGCCCAAGCGCGCGGTCTCGCGGCCCGCCCGCGGCTTGCTCCTCCGCCTGGGAGCGATCGCCGCCTTTGCCTTGATCGCCCTGGCCCTCGTCTGGGGGCGGGCGAGCCTGCGCCGCCCGAAGCACGTGCCCCCGCAACCGAGGGCGGACCTCGTCTCCCTCGCCGTCCTGCCGCTCAGGAACCTTTCTGGCGATCCCAGCCAGGACTACTTGGCGGACGGAATCACGGAATCTGTGATCGCTGCCCTGGCGCGGACGCCCGGTCTCCTGGTCCTGGACCGCAACAGCGTCTCCGGCTACAAGAGCACGCCGGTCGACCCGGGAAAGGTCCGTCGCGAATTGGGCGCTCAGTACCTGCTCGACGGGAGCCTCCAGCACACCGGTGGCCGCCTGCGGGTCACCGCTCGGCTCGTCGAGACCGGCACTTCGCGTGCGCTCTGGACGGACCAAGTCGAGCGGGGAACGAACGATCTCTTCAGCTTGCAAGACGAGATCGCCGGGCGCGTCACGACCGCCCTGCGCCCGGTCCTTCCGCAGCCAACCAACACGTCGGAGACGGAGCGGCGCCCGTCGGGCCCGCCGACCCGGAGCACGGAGGCCTACGATCTCTTTCTCAAGGCAGACTACCTCTCTCGCAAGGACACCCAAGACGGCCGGCGGGAGGCGAGTGATCTGCTCCTGCGCGCCGTGGCCCTTGATCCCGGCTTCGCCCAGGCGCACGCCCGCCTCGGCCTAGTCGCCGCGCACCAGTACTTCATCGACGCGCCCCGCGCAGAGTGGGAGCAGCGGGCATTCGTGTCGATCGAGAAGGCCCTGGCCCTCGACCCGCGGCTGGCGCAGGCGTACGTGGCGCGGGCGCAGCTCGTTTGGAGCCTCCCGAAGGGCTTCCAGCACGAGGCCGCCCTGCGCGATCTGCTCAAAGCCATCGAGCTCGAGCCGAACTCCACGCTCGCCCACCACCGGCTGGGGATGGTCACGCTGCATCTGGGCCTCTACGAGCGGTCGGCCGCGGAGTTCCGCCACGCGTTGCGCCTGGATCCCACGCACAACTTTGCGGGGGGCTTCCTGGCCTGGATCGAGAACGAGCTCGGACGACCCGAGGCGGCTCTGCAGATGTACGAGCGCAACCCCAGGCTCGCTTTCGGGCCAGATGAGGCACTGCTTCTGCTCGGTCGGCTCGATGAGGCACGACGCCGCGTCGAAGCCGAGCTTGTCCAGGCCCCCAACGATGGCGCGAGCCTGGCCAGGTACGCGCTCGTGCTGGCGCGCGCGGGTGAGCTCGCGAAAGCGCTGCCGCCGCTTCGGCGGGCGGCGGAGCACCTGCCTGACGTCGGACACATCCATCACGTCGAGTACGACATCGCCCGCGCCTATGCGATTCTGGGCCGCAAGTCTGAGGCGCTCGGCTGGCTGGAGCGGACGGCCCGCGACGGCTTGCCGAACCACCCACTCTTCGCGACCGACCCGTTGCTGACCAACCTCAGGGGCGACCCGCCCTTCGAGGAGTTCCTCGGGCGCCTGAAGATCCAGCACAACTACTTTCTTGCTCTGATCGAAGGCGGGCCCGCCCCGAGCTAGTGAGTTACGCGATTAGGAGTGGCTTCGTGTATCCAGCACGGCGTTGCCGCCTGACGCTTTCAGCTCTGACCAAGACCAACCGAGTCGCGGTCTCCTCGACCACATGTTGAAGCGCTTGCGTGCCACGCGTACCGCGTTATTTTCCTGCGCCACGGCCCCGTAGCTCAGAGGGATAGAGCAGCGGATTCCTAATCGGGTCAGGCACGAATTCAACGAATCGAGTGCCGAAGCGCTAACGGACGTCGCGAGAACACAATACGAAGCGCCCCAACGAGATGGTGACGTTGGGGCGCTCGTTGTCTATGGTCTCCGCTGGACGGCCTTGGACCTGAAAGGACGCTGAGACCGTAGCCACCGTAGCCATCCAGTCCCATTTCATGCGAGGAAGCTTCGTCCAATGATTGGCCGGAACTCGCCGTGCCCCTGTGGATCGGG
>JANNKI010000642.1:0-8415 GCA_031396225.1 bacterium
GCCAACGAACAGTCGGAGGTAACGTACTCGAACCAAGTCGCGCGAGTGTTTCAGGCCCGTTGCGTGCAGTGCCACCGAGAGGGTGAGATCGCGCCCTTGGGCACGAACTTCGGCTCGCTCAACACATACGTGTTTTGCCAATTGAAATCGTACCGGGGAATATCGAGCAAAGTCTCCACCGTGCCGTCGGGATATTTCAACTCGTAGCGGAAGGCCTTTCCGCGCAGGTGCATGTGGGGCATGAACGAAACGATCAGGCTGTCGGTGCTGAATCGGCGCCAAGCGTGCACCGGATAATTGTCGGCGCCAGGCGGCACCTCGAACGCGCCGTCGATCGCCATGTCGGTGCGAACTTCGCGAGTCACGGTCGCCGGGTCGGCGTATACCAGGCCGACAGAGCTCAGATCCTTCTGTTCCGCGCCGTTGGCCGTGTAGTGCAATTGGAAAAGTAGTTTCGAACTCGGCCACTTCACGATCGACGCTTACTCGAGCTTCTTCTTGCCGTTGCTGCCGCTTCTGGCACATCGCCTGGGCTTGAACTACGCGATGGTCGGCGGCCTCACCGCGATGGCCAGCCTGTCGTCGTCGTTCTCCCAGCCGTTGTTCGGCCTGGTCGCCGATCGCATGCGCCGGCCTTGGTTCGTGGCGATAGGGCCGTTGCTCGCCGCCACGTTCATGGCCTCGATCGGCTGGGCCACGAGCTATGAGGCGCTGGTGGCGCTGCTGGTGCTGGGCGGCGTGGGCGTGGCCATGTTCCACCCGCAGTCGGCGTCCCTGGCCGGTGCGACGAGCGCGCAGCGCGGGCTCGCCATGTCGTTTTGGGTGACGGGCGGCACGCTCGGCTGGGCGCTCGGGCCGGCCTACGCGACCGCGATCGTCCACCGGTTCGGCCTGGAGCAAACCTGGGTCGCCGCGATTCCGGGACTCGCGATGTGCGTGTTCCTGTTCGCATGGTTCGCACGCGTGCCGCCGCGCGAGATCACGCACCACGAGCGAGCGCCGCTCTCGGAGCTGCGGCCCGTGTGGCGGCCGCTGCTCATGCTCTACCTCACCGTGGTCTGCCGTTCGGCGGTCTCGGCCGGGTTCGCCACGTTCCTGCCGCTGTGGGTGCACGAACGCGGCGGCGACGTGGCGCGCGGCGGCTGGCTCGTCACCGTGTACCTCACGCTCGGCGCGCTCGGAGGATTCACCGGCGGCTGGCTCGCCGATCGCTTCGGCGGTCGTCGCGTGGTGGTGCGTTCGTTCGCGGCGGCCGCGCCGTTCTATGTGGCCTTCTTCGTGGTCCCGGACGGCTGGCGCTTCGTGATGCTGATCGTTGGCTATTGCGTGCTCCAGGCCTCGCTGCCTGTCAACGTCGTGCTCGGCCAGGAACTCTCACCGCGCCACGCCAGCATCATCTCGAGCCTGCTCATGGGCGCGGCGTGGGGACTGGGCGCGTTGCTCCTCTACCCGGTGGGCGTGATGGCGGACCACATGGGGCTGGAGCGAGCGCTCATGGCGCTCTCGAGCCTGATCCTCGTGGGCTTCCTCTGCGCCACGCAGCTCGCGCGCCGTACGGCCGCGCCAGTGCCGGCGGCAGCCGCGTCCGCCTGGCCCGTCTAGTTTCGCAAGAGTTCGAGGCCACTCGTGGAGACCGCGACGGGAACCGGTCGCGGGGCGTGCACCCAGCGCTCCGCCCACGACTGGAGCGAGAGCAGCGCCCACAGCGTGCGTCCGCGATCCTCGCGTCCCTCGAGGTGCGCGCGCACGAGCGGCTGCACCTGGCTGGAGTCCAGCACGTCGGCGGCCGCGAGCCGCGCCGGCGAGAGTGCGTCCAGCACGAGTCCGCGCAGGGGACCGCGCGCCCAGGCCGAGAACGGCGGCGAGAAGCCCTGCTTGCGACGATTCAGGATCTCCGGCGGCAGCAATCGCGCCGCGGCCCGTTTGAGCACCCACTTGCCCGACGTGCCGCGCAGGCGCGCCGACTCGGGCAGCCCGAGCGCGTGTTCCACGAGTGCGGCGCGCAGGAACGGCGCGCGCGACTCCACGCCGTGCGCCATCGTGCAGCGGTCCACCTTGGTGAGGAGGTCGGCGGGCAGGTAGGTCTCGAAGTCGAGCAGTTGGTAGGCAGTGAGGCCCGGGTCGCGTCCCGCGCATAGCAGGTCCATGTCGCCGAGCACGCGCTCCAGGTGTCGCGCATGCTGGAGCGGCGCTTCGCTCTCGACCCGGGCGCGGAGCCCCGGCGCCAGGAACGCCAGCGCCTCGTCGGCGCGCGCCGTACCGAACCACGCCAGGTGGCGTTCGAACGGCGGTAGCCCTCGCACCGAGAGGAATCGCTCGGCCAGATGCGCGACCGTGACGTGATGGTGTCCGGGCCGGAGCCGGCGTGCCAGGGACAGCAGCATGCGTGCGAGGGGCCGGGGCAGGCCCTCGGCGATCCCGGCATGACGATGACCGAGGTAGGTGGGATAGCCCGCGAACAGCTCGTCGCCGCCCTCGCCGGTGAGCACCACCGGGACCACGCGCGAGGCGTGGCGCGCCAGGAGCCACGTGGGCAGCACACTGGGGTCGCCAAGCGGCTGGTCCATGCCCGACGCCCATGTCGCGAACGCCTCCTCGCCCTCGCGCGCGCCCATCACCACCTCGTGGTGCTCGGAGCCGATCTGCTCGGCGACACGGCGGGCGAGCGGCGATTCGTCGTAGCCGCGATGGTCGAGCTTCATGCTGAACGTGGGAAAGGGTCGTTGCCAGGCTCGCGCGGCCAGCACCGCGACCAGGCCCGAGTCAATGCCTCCCGAGAGGAACACGCCGAACGGCACCTCGGCCGGCACACGCGAGGCCACCGCGCTCGCGAGCGCGTCGGCGGTGGCCGAAACGAGGGCGGAGTCGGGCACCGCGCCCGAGGGAGTGCGCGCGCGGACCAACTTGTCCCACGGGCGCCAATAGCGCCGTGACCGCTCGACCGCGTCCTTCACGGTGAGCACGTGTGCCGGCGGCAATTGCCGCATGGCTTCGAACGCGGAGTCATCGCCCGCGAAACAGCCGTGCACGAGGTAGCGCGCGAGGCCGGCGGGCGAGGGGTCGCGCGAGATCCACGGCAGCGCCAGCAGCGCGCCGGGCTCGGAGGCGAACGCGAAGCGGCGACCGCTCGCGGCCACGAACAGCGGCTTCTCACCGGCGCGATCCCGGGCGAGCGTCAGCGTGCGCGTGGAACGGTCCCACAGCGCGATGGCGAACATACCGTCCAGGGCCTCGGCGAAGTCCTGGCCGCGCTCTTCATAGAGGTGTGGCAACAGCGTGGTGTCGGGGCCGCACGGCAGGTCGTGGCCCCTTGCACGCAGCTCCTGCTCCAGCTGGGCATGGTTGTAGAGCTCGCCGTTCGCCACGCCCACGACGTCGCCGGTCTCGCTCTGGAGCACACGCACGGGCTCGCGCGGCGCGACGATCGCCAGGCGGGCGATCCCCAGCGCACACTCGCCGCCGTCCCAGATCGCCTCGCCCGACGGCCCACGGTGGCGAAGCCGGGCGACCATGGCGCGCACCAGGTCCAGTCGCTCGTGAGCGGAGAGATCCGAGGCCACCAGTCCGGCGATCCCGCACATGCGTGCGACTCCTTCCGTCAGTCCGCCTGGCGGCGCCAGGCGATGAAACGTCTGTCGCGGAAGATCTCGCGATAGCCGGCCGGGGCGCGGCCCTCACGCCGGGGTTCGCGCACGATGACGTCCGCGACCGGCGCCGAGGCGGGATCGTCCACGAGGGTCCACAATCCGCGCTGCCGAAGCGATTCCCGGTAGCGCACCGCATAGTTGCTCGTGAGTGGGTGTCCGAGCGCCGAGACCACGGTGGAAGGCCGCCCGAGCAGGAAGTCCGTGCCGGGACTATAGCAGTCCTCGTACCGCACTGTCCGCGCACCTGTGCTTGCGATAGCACGCGCCAGTCGGTCCCCGGAGGTGGCGTGCGCCTGGGCGCGCAGCCGCACGGAGCCCGTCAGGAGCACGAACGGCGTGAACGCCAGGACGGCGGCGAACGCCCACGCCGCCCGCCGGGAGCGATGCCAGCATTCGCTCGCCCACCACGCAAGCGCTGGGATCGCGGGCAGGAGGTAGGTGACGAGTTTCGAGTGCGAGAACGTGAAGAACACCGCCGAGAACAGCACGAACCCGGCGGCCACGCGCGACGAGCGCGAGGCTGGCAGTCGCCACGGCGTCGCCAGCGACCACGGCAGGGCGCCCCCCGCGAACACCGCGGGCACGAACCACCACGGCTGGTCGCGGTCGAACGAGCGGCTCGTGAGCCGCTCGAACGACTCCTCGAGGAACGCGTAGCGCAGGTACTCGGGGTGTCGCTCGAGCGCGGTCGCAAACCACAGGCCGGGGATGCCGAGCCCCAGGAGCCATCCTGGCCCCCACGCCAACCAGCGGAGCGGAGCGGTCTCGCGCAACAACGCCGCTGCCGCGAGCGTGCCACCGAGCGCCCACGCCAGCATGACCGGCCCCTTCACGAGAACGCCCAGGCCGAGTGCCGCGAACATGCCCGCTCGGCGGGCGCGCGAGGGTCCCGATTCCAGTTCGAGCGCGATTCCCGTCCATACGGCGGTCACGCACAGCGTGAGCGGCATGTCGAAGATGACGTAGGCGCCGATCACGGCGGCCAGCGGCGCGGCCGCGAAGAGCGCGGCACAGCGCCACGCAAAGCGTTCGTCCTCCAGCCGCAACGCGGTGCGCGCCATCAACACCAGGACGAGCAGCGTGCACAGGATGGCGGGCAGCCGCGGCGCGAGCGGAATGCGGCCGAGCATGCGAATGGCGAGCGCGCCCATGGCGAACAGCGCCGGTGGCTTGTCCAGGTAGGGTACGCCCGCGAGATGGGGCACCACGAGGTCGCCGCTCACGGCCATCTCGGCGGCCACTTCTGCGTTACGGCCCTCGTCGGGATCCACGAGTGGGAACCAGGTCGCGATCGCGATCGAGAGCACGAACGAACACGCGAGAACGATCCACACCGAACGCGGGAGCGTGCGGGGGTTCGACGAGCGAGACGGCAGGGGCGGCACCGGGGCCTCGACGCGACGGGCGCGACGACGTCGGCCGTCGCGCCCGCGTGCGACGAGAGGCTCGCTAGAGGACCTTGCGGGGGCGGCCGGGGCGGCGATGCGCCGCGAACAGCGCATTCAGGTAGGTCGTGACTTCCTCGCGCACGATGCCCGGCATGATGGCGCGGACCTTCGCCTGCACGCCCGCGCGCATCTGCACCGCGATGTTGCTGCCCGCGCCGACCTGCGTGAGCAGGCTGGGGCGGCGACCGCGGCGGCCGACGAGGCCCTCTTTCTTCCGCCACGAGTAATAGGTCACCGGTGTGACGCCGAACTTCCGCCTGACGTCGTTCGCGGTGAGATTCTCTTTCTGCGCTGCCGCAAGGATATCCGCTCGCTTCTGCGGGGTATAAGACTTGCGCGGTCGCTTCGCCATGCTGCCTCCGATTCCGGGGACTCGTGCGTTCAGGGGGAACGCACTTCATACGCGTAGGGGTAGACCCAATCGTGTGTAAAGTCAATCGGGAAAGGCCCCGTGCGGGCGTTCAAGCGACGAATATGAAGTCTGACAATTCCTGCATGTCGTGCCGGCTCAGAAGCGCACGCCATCGTTCACGTGCGGCCGGGGCCATGTAGGCGAGCACGAGCGGCGGACGGAGCCCGGGAACCCCTTGGCGATGCGGCCTGCGGATCTCGTGACAGTCGTCCACCCACGCGGCCAGTGCCTGCCGCCACCGTGCGAGGCTGCGCCCGACGCCCACCAATGTGACGCGCCTCCGATCGCGGAGAAACCCCTCCGCCAGCGCCGCGACCTTGAGCGACAGGAACCGCGCGTGCGAATAGCGCTCGTCGGTGCGGGTGGAGCTGTGCGGATGCTGGCGCCAGCCATAGAGTGGTTCCGCGAGCTTGCCGAACCGTGCGCCCGCCTCGACCAGTCGCAGCCAGAGGTCGAGGTCCTCGGCCCAGCCACGCTCGTGCCACCCGCCCACGCGCTCCAGCATGTCGCGGCGGATCATCGCAGATCCATGGGCGAGCGGGCTGTCGATCAGGAGTTCACGGTGCATCGACTCGTGATCGAGTAGCGCGTTGTGCCACGCAACCCAGCGTCGCATGCCGGCGCCCGTGGCGTGCGCCGGGAACAGCCGCACGCGCGTCCCGATCACATGCAACGCCGGAGCTTCGTGCGCTCGCCGGAGCTGCTGCTCGAAACGCTCGCGATGGCTCAGGTCGTCCGCGTCCTGGCGGGCGATCCACGGGGCGCGAGCGAGTGACAACGCGAGGTTGAGCGCCGCCGGCAATCCCCGCGCCGGTGTGTGCCGCACCACGAGCCGCGTATCGCATTGGGCCGCGCGCTCGAGCAGGTCGCCCGACCCGTCCACGGAACCGTCGTCCACGGCGATCACCTCGTGGTCGGCGACCGACTGCCGGGCGAGCGAAGCGAGCGACGAAGCGAGCCATGGCGCGGCATTGCGGACGGGCAGGAGCACGGAGACGCGGACCATTGGCGCAGGTTAGCAGCCCCGATGCGGATCCCGGAGAACTCCTCTAAGGTGGAGCGCATGGCGGGGCGGAAGCTCTTGATCCTGGGTGGTGGGTTCGGTGGGCTCGATGTGGCGCGAGCCGTGGGCGGCTCGCGGGTCGCGCGCGGCTACTGGGACACGTTACTCGTGGACAAGGAGAACTTCTTCCAGTTCAACCCGCTGCTGCCCGCGGTCGCGGTGGGCGCCGTGGAGACACGGCACATCGTCTATCCGCTTCGCGAAATGTCGCGCCATCGCCACGTGCGGTTCCACAAGAACAAGGCACTGCGCATCGACCTGGACCGCCGCGTGGTCGAGTTGCACAACCGGCTCGTGGAACCGTGGGACACGCTGGTGATCGCCACCGGCAGCGTGACCAACTGGTTCGGCGTGCCGGGCGCCGAAGCACACGCGCGACCATTCAAGACGCTCGTGGACGCGATGACGCTGCGCGCGCGGGTGGTGGAGCTGTTCGAGATGGCCGAGCAGGCGCGCTCCGACGTACAGCGCCGGCGACTTCTGTCGTTCGTGATGGTGGGTGGTGGCGTGACCGGCGTGGAGGTGGCGGCCGAATTGATCGAGATGACGCGCGACACACTGCTGCCGCGCTATCCCTCGCTGTCGCCTTCGCACGTGAGCGTGACCGTGGTGGAGGGAGGCGACCGGCTGGTGCCCACGGCCCGGCCCGAACACTCGCGTTACGTTGACCGGTTCCTCGCCCAGCGCGGCGTGCGCGTGGAGCTGGGGGCCGCGGTTCGGCAGGTCGAGCCGCACGCGGTACAGCTGGCGGACGGGCGGCGGATCGAGGCGTTCACCATCGTGTGGGCCGCCGGGGTGGCGCCGCCCCCGTTGGTGCGCGACCTCCCCGTGCAGCATCACCGCGACGGTCGCGTGCGCGTGGACGAGTTCCTGCACGCGCTTCGCCCCGATGGCACCGCGCTCGACGACGTTTATGTGATCGGCGACAGCGCCGCGTCCGCGCGCGCCGACGGCAGCATGCAACCGCAGCTCTCGCAGACCGCGATCGCCATGGGCACGCACGTGGGCCGCACGCTGGTGCGCCGGGCGCGCAACCTGCCCGCGGAGCGCTTCGCGTTTCGCGACGCCGGCTACATCATCTCGCTCGGCAAGCACAGCTCGGTCCTGGACCTGTTCGGCCTGCCGCTCTCGGGCAAGCTCGCCTGGCTCGCCTGGGCCGGGGCCTACCTGATCAAGATGGTGGGGCTCCGCAAGCAGATCGAGGTGGGGATCGACCATCTCACGCACTTCTTCTTCGAGCACGACACGTCGCAGATCATGAACCGGCGCGCCGTCCTGTCGGACGACGAGCTGGACCTGGCACTCGTGGACGAACCGCAACCGCGTTTTCCCGAGCCGCCGAGCGTGCGCTAGAGTCGCGGGGACTGCGCACCGACCGCGTGGAGGCTCCCGCGACCGTGCGCCAGAAAGGACCCGTCATGTCGGACTTCCGCATCGAGAAGGACAGCCTCGGAGAGATGCAGGTGCCGGCCCAAGCCCTGTGGGGCCCCCAGACCCAGCGCGCGGTCGAGAACTTCCCCATCTCGGGCCGGCCGCTCCCGGCCGCGTTCATCCACACGCTCGGCCTGATCAAGGCCGCGGCGGCGCGCGTCAACCGCGACCTGGGCTTGCTCGAGCGCGACGTGGCCGGAGCGATCGAGAAGGCCGCGCTGGAAGTGGCCGAAGGCAGGTGGGACGCCGAGTTCCCCATCGACGTTTACCAGACGGGCAGCGGCACTTCGTCCAACATGAACGCCAACGAGGTCATCGCGCGGCTCGCTTCGCGCGCGTCCGGTTTGCAGGTGCACCCCAACGACCACGTAAACTTCGGGCACTTCCAGCGCGGCCTTCTCGATCGCTCCGGCC
>JANNKI010000555.1:0-1989 GCA_031396225.1 bacterium
CCTCGCCGAGTTCGCGGCTTCGGTCGGTGGGGTGCCCACGGATTCCACGCCCACACCGCCGCCACCGCCGCCCGCAGCGGTCGCGACGCCGATGCGGCGCGCGGGGGATCGCGCTCCGCAGGCGCCCAACTCGACCGCGCCGCCTCTGCTGCCCAGCGTGCTGCGCGCCGCCGCCGTGACCGCGCCAGCGACTCCGCTTCCCGTGCCCACCGTCGTGCCCCCGCCCGCACAGGGATTGCCGCCCTCGCGCCCGGCGCCGTTCGCCATCACGCCTTCCGTGTCCGAGCCGCTGCCGGTCGCGCCGTTCGGGTCGCCCGTGCTGCGTGCGCCGACACTGGCCGAACCCATGGCCGTCGCCGCGTCCGAGGTGGCGGCCCAGATGCGCGAGTTGTCGCTTCCCGCCTCGGACGAGCCGGCGACTGACGACGTACCCGATGGCATGCTCGTCACGACGCCGTCCGCCGCGTTTGGGCGCGGCTTTCGCTCGCGCCGCGGGCCATGGCCCGGGCCCGAGGAACTGGAGCCCGCCGGCACTCCGCCGTGGCGGCAGCCGTGGGTGATCGGAACGTTCGTCACCGTACTATTCGGCGTGGGCTGGTTCGTGGGCCACTCGCAGGCACCCGACAACGACATCCATGCCACGCCGATGTCGCGCGTGCTACGGAGCGTCGGCCTGGGCGGTGCTCGCTTCACGGCGATCGTGGACACCGATCCGCCGGGAGCGTTCATCAGCGTGGATGGCAAGCCCGTCTCGCGCCGCACGCCCTCGACGATCGAGCTGATGCCGGGCGTCCACACGCTCACGCTCTCCATGCCCGACCTTGGCGAGGTCGAGGTCCCGGTCAAGGGCTCGAGGGGCCAGAAGGTCAAGGTGAACGAAGGGCTGCACGGCGTGCTCGAGGTCTCGGCCCTGGACCCCGCGCTTCCGGTGAAGATGTCGCTTGACGGCGAGCCCAAGGGCTTCCTGCCCGTGCGCGTGGACCGGTTGCCACCGGGGCTCCACGAAGTGCAGTTCAGCGGTCCCAGCATGCAGACCTGGGGCCAGACGGTGAACATCGGCATCCGGCAGACCACGACGCTCAAGACGCGGCCCGTGGTCTCGCCGGCAACGGGCGTCGTGCAGGTGCAGGCTTCGCTCAACGACGAGAACGGCACCGCGCCGCTCACGGGCGCCGCCGTGTACGTGGACGGCGAGATGCGCGGCAGCACGCCGCTCACGCTCGAGCTCCCGCGCGGGCCGCACAGCCTGCGTGTGTTCTATGGCGGCGAGACCGCACCGGTTCAGGTGATCGACCTGCCGGGCGGCAATCGCCGGTTCGCGGCGTTCCAGTTCGGGCTCGATTCGGACCTGCCTCCGCTGCGACTGCTGGCCAACTACTCGCAGCTCTCGAACCAGCGTTCCACGCTCGTCGAGGGCTCGCTCGCGGGCCTCGACTGGCACGACCTGCGCGAGGCGTGGCTGCACGTGCGATCGGGAGAGGGGCTGTGGCGGCGTTACCAGATGACGATCTCGGAGGGGCCGCAGGGCGCGCTCCTGTCCGTGAACTTCCCCACGCAGATGTTCGATGCGCAGGGCCGTGTGACGTGGTACATGAGCGCGGCCACGTCCCAGGGCGACGAGTTCTACACCGAGCTGCAACGCTCGACGCGCTAGCACTGGCACTCGCGATCGCGGTGCCTCCGGCGCCCGAGCGTTGACGCGGCCCCGTCCACGCCGTGGACGGGGCCGATCCCTTGGGAGACGCCGCCGCGACCGCTCGCAAGCGGAGTTCCCCGAACGACGCTCACCGGCGAGGCGGATCGGCCGGCACGTGATTCGCAAGGCGGCCCCGGAATGGGCGCCCGCTTCGCACTCCTCGCCGCGCTCGCCCTGTGGGCGGGACTCGCCATCGCACCGGAGTTGGGGCGGGGCACCACCGTGACGTGTGCGCTCCTGGGACTGGCATTCGCCTGGCAGCCGCGCGGTGGCGTGGTCGTGTGGGTGCTCGC
>JANNKI010000559.1:0-1855 GCA_031396225.1 bacterium
AAGATCGACCGCGGCGACGGCACGCTCGGCAAGCTGGTGAACGACCCCAAGCTCTACGACGACGCCAAGGAGTCGGTGACGGAGTTGCGCCTGTTGATCGCGGACATCAAGAAGAACCCGAAGAAGTACATCAGCCTGAGCGTGTTCTAGCAGCCTGCCCGCACGCCCACCGCGCCCTCGCACGAGACCCGTCATGAAGACCAGCGGCAAGACCCCGGGAGCCGGGAAGCCCCACAAGACCTCCTTCTTCTGCACCGCCTGCGGCAACGAGCAGCCGCGCTGGTTCGGGCACTGCCCGGCGTGCGGCGAGTGGAACACCGCGAGCGAGGCGCCGCCGGCGGGCGCCGGTGCGGCGGCGGCAGGGCAGCGCGGCTCGCGTCGCTGGGTGCCGATCGGCGCGGCGCGTAACCAGGGCCCGGTGGCGCTGGCCGACGTGTCGCTCGAGTCCACCGAACGCACGAGCACGGGCATGCGCGAACTGGACCGCGTGCTGGGCGGCGGCATCGTGCCGGGCTCGCTGTTGCTGGTGGGCGGCGATCCGGGCATCGGCAAGAGCACTTTACTCTTGCAGCTCGCACGTGCGTACGCCGCCGGGGGGCGAAAAGTGCTCTACGTCTCGGGGGAGGAGAGCGAGCAGCAGATCCGGCTGCGCGCCGCGCGACTCGGGAGCGTGCCCGAGAACCTCATGCTGCTGTGCGAGACGGACTTGGAGCAGGTGCTCGAAACCGCCATGGCGCTGGCGCCGGACGCGATGATCGCCGACTCCATCCAGACGCTGTCGCGCGCTGACCTGGAGGGCGGCCCGGGCACGGTCACGCAGGTGCGCGAGTGCGGGTTGGCCATGCTCCACTACGCCAAGGCTTCGAAGACCGCGGTTTTCCTGGTGGGTCATGTCACGAAAGACGGCGCGGTCGCGGGCCCGCGCGTGCTCGAGCACATGGTGGACGCGGTCCTCTACCTGGAGGGCGAGCGCTATCAGCACTATCGCGTGCTGCGCGCCGCCAAGAACCGCTTCGGCAGCACGAACGAGCTGGGCGTGTTCGAGATGCTCGACTCGGGGCTTCGCGAGGTGGCCAACCCGAGCGAGGCGTTCCTGTCGGACAGCACGCGGGATGTGCCGGGCGTGGCGGTGGTGGCGAGCCTCGAGGGCGCGCGGCCGCTGCTGGTCGAGGTGCAGGCACTCGTGTCCACGTCGTTCTACGGCACGCCGCAGCGCGTCACCAGCGGCTACGACCCACGCCGGCTCGCCGTGCTGCTGGCGGTGCTCGAGCGCCGCGTGGGGCTGCGGCTCGGCAAGCACGACGTGTTCGTGACGGTCACGGGCGGCTTCAAGCTGGACGACCCGGGCGCCGACCTGGGAGTGGCGCTCGCGATCGCCTCGAGCTTCCGGAGTCGGCCGGTGCTGTCGCGCACGCTGGCACTGGGCGAAGTGAGCCTGTCGGGGGAGTTGCGCCGCGTGCCGCGCCTGGACGCGCGGCTGCGCGAGGCAGCACAGATGGGCTTTGCGCGCGCCGGGTTCCCGCGAGCGCAGGCGGCCGACGCCGAAGGCTGCGGGATCGAGGCGGTGCCGCTCGCGACGCTGCGCGAAGCATGCGAGCAGTTGCTCGGCGAGAAGCTCGAGACGCCGCACATGGCTAGGAAAGACGCATGACCTCCCCGGCCCCGCGCACGCTCAGCGAGGCGGCGCAGCGCGTGCAGGACGCGCTCAAGGCCGCGGGCTTCACGAACACCGTGATCGAGTTGGAGACACCTGTGCGCACCGCGGCCGCCGCCGCCCAGGCGGTGGGCTGCACGCCGGCGCAGATCGTCAAATCGCTCGTCTTCCAGGGCGCGACGAGCGGCGGGCCGGTGCTGG